>JBEPXS010000226.1:0-6140 GCA_041641755.1 Balneolaceae bacterium | reverse complement strand
AAACCGTAAGGGACGAAAACGCACCGGGTGGAGCACGATTTGTGCCGGAATTGATTCACAACAGGTCGGGAGCCGGTTCCGAGATAACGGCTGTAGACTTAAACAAAGATGGAACTGTTGATATTATTACCACAACCAACCGTGGGACATTTATTTTTTGGAATAAAACCGGGAAGAAATAACCGGTAACATCTGCTGGTTGCAGAACCAATACCTAACATTTAAAAATAGATACTATGAAAATCATACTTTCTCTCTTAACCTTTGTTATTGGCGTGGTTTTAAGCGTACACCTTAGCATGAACTCACAGGTAGGTGAAATACTAAAAAACCCTAGAATGGGGAACGCCTTCTTTTGGACGATAGGAGCCGTTACAGCTATTATTATCGGGGTGACTTCCTCGGATGCAACGGCTGTGTTTAGCCGTATTAAAGAAGTGCCAGTCTGGTTATGGACTGCAGGCGCCTTGGGTGCAGCACTGGTATTTGGTATTGCCTGGCTTATTCCTCAACTCGGAGCCGGTGCTACTTTTATTATAATGATTGCGGGCCAGGTTATTGCCGGCATGGTACTTTCTCATTACGGTGTACTGGGATCAGCTCTTGAACCGATCAACTTAATGAAAATGTTTGGAGCACTGCTCCTCATTGCCGGTGCAACCATTGTCACTTTTAATTAGAAAAAAATGTAATTTCTCGATTATGAAAAATTTAAACAGAAGAGATTTTCTGAAAATGGCAGGAATGGGAGGTGCAGCCTCACTGGTAGCTCCCAGCCTTGCATTTCGTAAAGCAGCCGAAAAATTCGGTATAGGTGCCACATTTATTCTGTGGGGATATGGTGCGGATAATTTGGAACCTGCACTTGAAGACATGAAAAAACTGGGGTTTCAAGGATTTGAAACCTTTGGTCAGGTCATAGAGGAATGGGAAACCAATCGCGGTGGATTTAGTGAAGTGGTTGAAAAACACGGTGTACCCATTGTTTCTGCCTATTGCTGGGCAGATATTGTAGACCCTTCCAAGACAAAAGCAGAGGCCGAGAAGCTGGCGCGATGGGCCAAACTTCTGAAAAAAAGTGGTGGAAAACTGATCGAATTTGGGCCAGGAAGTATCGACAGAGAGGGTTATGATTATCGTGAACATAAGAAAACCCTCATTGAGTCAATGAATACATATGCCAAGGCGGTGAGTGACGAGGGATTGGTGTGTGCCCTGCATCCGCATACAGGTACAGCAATAGAGACCCAGGAAGAGGTCTATTTTGCCATGGAAAATGTAGATACCAGGTATATGAAATTTGGACCTGATTGCGGACAGTTGGCTAAAGGTGGAGCCGATCCGGTTAAAATTTTCAAGGATTTTATGCCTCTTATTGAACATGTGCATCTGAAAGATTTTGAAGGTGGTGACAACGGGTGGCTGGGTTATGCTCCCCTTGGTGAAGGAAAAGTAAAGATAAAAAAAATCCTGAGTATGCTGGAAGAGGAAAAAGATGAACTTACTGGTCGGATTATGTACGAGCAGGATCATGACGGTCAAATTCAGGGACGATATTCCGACTTTAGGTGTGCTGAAATTTCCAGGGATTTCCTGGTGAACTTGGGATATGAATTTTAAAGCAAAAAACTTTATGGAAGTGTTAAGTAATTACGTAGATGGTAACTGGGTAAAAAGTAGTGAAACAAATACGACTGATGTAATTAATCCGGCATCGCAGGAGGTGCTTGGTAAAGTCCCGCTGGGAGAAGAGACCTCCTCCGATGTGGATCGTGCTGTTGAGTCTGCTTCGAAAGCGTTTGAAGAGTGGCGGAAAGTACCGGTTATGAAACGGGTACAACCGCTGTTTAAGCTCAAACAGCTGCTGGAGGACCATAAGGATGAAATCGCCGAGATCATTACTAACGAGTGTGGGAAAACTCTGGAAGAATCCCGCGGGGAGATGCAGCGGGCGATCGAAAATGTAGAAGTGGCTTGCGGTACTCCAACCCTGATTCAAAGCGAATTTTCTGAAGATATCGCGACTGGAATCGATGAATTCATGATTCGGCAACCTTTGGGGGTATGTGCCTGTATCTCCCCCTTCAACTTCCCGGGGATGATCCCGTTCTGGTTTCTGCCATATGCCATCGCCTGCGGAAATACTTTTATCCTTAAACCTTCCGAAAAGGTCCCGCTGACTATGGTTAAAGTATTTGAGCTGATTGAGCAGCTAGACCTGCCAGATGGTGTGGTCAATATGGTTCATGGGGGCAAAGAGAGTGTTGATGCATTATTGGACCATCCCGAAATCAAAGCAATTAGTTTTGTGGGATCCACCCAGGTAGCAAAGTATGTTTATTCGCGGGGCTCTTCCAATGGAAAGCGTGTGCAGGCCCAGGGTGGTGCCAAAAATCCGGTCGTATTGCTGCCCGATGCAGATGTAGAAATGTCTACAAGAATAGTGACTGACAGCGTATACGGTTGTGCCGGCCAACGATGTTTGGCAGCTTCCAACATCGTCACGGTGGAAGACAACGGTAGTATGAAGGAATCGCTGTATGAAGCTGCAAAGGCCCGTAGAACAGGGTACGGCCTGGATAATGGTGTTGAGATGGGGCCGGTTATTACCAGCGAAAGTCAGTCAAGGATAGAACACCTGATTAGCGAAGGCCAAGATGAAGGTGCCCGTCTGCTGTTGGATGGTCGTAAAGCCAAAATTGAAGGATATGAGAATGGAAATTTTATTGGGCCAACTATTCTTGAAAACGCCCCACTGGATGGACAGATTGCCCGTACTGAAATCTTTGGTCCTGTAATGAATCTTATTGAATTGGAGACCGTCGATGAGGCAATTGAGTTTATCAACAGTGGCCGCTACGGAAATATGGCTTGCTTGTTTACAAGTAGTGGTGCCAATGCCCGAAAGTTCAGAAATGAAGTTACGGCAGGTAATATCGGGATTAATATCGGTGTGGCCGCACCGATGGCCCAGTTCCCGTTCAGTGGATGGAAGGAGAGCTTTTTTGGGGACCTCCATGGACAGGGACGGCACGCAATTGAGTTTTTTACTCAGACCAAAGTCGTAGTGGAGCGTTGGCCGAAAGAATGGTCGCGCAAATTTTAAAGATGAACAACGGCTCTGATGGATTCGTCACCCTTCGGGAGATTATCCGGTCCCTCATTTTTAAAAGTTATCTGAGTTGTAGAATTTCTAATATCTAAAGAAAGCTAACTGTATCAATGAGCAATAAGAATAAAAAGGCATTTTGTCCTCCTTTTCGGCTTCAAACCAAGATGAATTTTATGGGTGTGGATTGTACGGTTACTGATCTCAGTCATACCATCAGCAAAGAAGATCCCACTTTTGTTGGTCATCAACGAACGTTGATCTGGGACCATCTGACCCATGAAGAGACACAAAAGATCGGACTAACCGAGCCGCCTTATTCCTACAGGGTAGTAGGCTTTACCCTGTGCGACCATTCCAATACCCATGTCGATGCCATAAATCACGTGGTAACCGAGCCTGGAGCGCGGGCAATCAATGAACTTCCCTTAGAGTGGTTTATGGGCCCAGGCGTGTGGTTCGACTTTTCCCACAAAGAACCATCCAGCTACATCACCAAGGCGGATGTTGAAGAAGCCATTGAAAAAACCGGTGTCACCATCAAGGAACAATCAGTTGTGTTGTACTATACCGGATGGTATAAGAAATGGGGACAGCCCTACGAGTACATCAAGGGCTATCCTGGTGTAAACCGTGAGGCAATTGAATACCTGAACGATCTTGGCGCGATCTGTGTGGGTGCAGATGCTCCCAGCATCGACAGCTACTATGAGGTGGCAGAGGCCAAAGAACAGCCCGCCCATATTGTATGCCGGGAACGTGAAATTCTCAACATAGAGAACCTTGCTCAGGTGGATATGATACCTGCTCATGAATTTTGGTTTGTCGGTCTTCCCCTTAAGATAAAGGATGGTACCGGGTCGCCATTCAGAGGCGTTGCCATTGTTCCCGAACAGAATTTAAATGATAAATGAAGAACTGAATTAATATATATGAATTTACCTGAACAAATGGATGCCCTGGTATTAAAGGGCGTCCGCGATTTTAATATTGAGACCGTATCAGTGCCGACTCCTGATGATGACGAAGTCATCTGTAAGATAGATACAACCTATATTTGTGGTACAGATCCGCACATAATAGCTGGTGATTTCCCGAATTTTTGGCCAGAGGAGTTCCCTTTTGTACCTGGTCATGAGTGGTCAGGAACAGTCGTGCAAACGGGTCCAAAAGCAGCACGGCTGGGATGGAGCGAAGGTGACCGTGTGGCCGGCATATCCCACTGCGGTTGTGGCTACTGCGAGATGTGTCTGAAAGGGCGGTATAATATTTGTCTTAATTACGGACATGAGGATCGTGGCCACCGCCAGTACGGGCACTACACACCGGGTGCCTATGCGCAATATATGCGAACATCAGTCAAAAGCATATTCAATATTCCCGATTCGATGTCGCTGGAGTATGCGGCATGCGTGGACCCGTTGAGTATTGCTTTATATACAGTGAAACGCTCACGGATGGAACCCGGGGATGATCTACTCATAATTGGTACGGGCCCTCAGGGACTAATGGCAATTTTGTGCGGAAAAGCACTGGGTGCCGGACGTATTATTGCTGCTGGGAGTGGCGAGCGACTGAGAAAAGCAAAAGAGCTTGGAGCTGTGACGATAGATTATAAGGATGATGATGTAGTGGAAGCAGTTAAAGAGTTAACTAATGGAAAAGGTGCACCATCGGTTCTTGAATGTGCTGGGACTCCCCAGTCGATAAGGCAGGCGTGTCTGGCAGCGGCCAAGGGTGGGGTGATTTCCGCAATTGGCATTCCCCATTCCGAGCCAGAACTTCCGATCAAACGAATGGTACTCGATGAAGTGGAATTAGTCGGAAACAGGGCCAATCCAAATACAGCCCGGGAAACGATTGATTTACTTCTTAACAATCGAATTGACCTGACCCCGTTGCTGACGCACCGTTTCCCTTTGAAGGATTATGCAAAGGCCCTGGAAACATACGAGGACAGAAAAGATGGGGCGATCAAGGTAGCTACAAAACCCAATGGAATGAGTTAAAGTGTAAAAATTTTAAACAGTAAAAAGAATTAATCAATAATTAAAAAGGACAAGTAGATGAGTAACAAAGTAATGATTGTAAGCGGAGGAGCCTCCGGGCTTGGACGAGCTGCTGCCGTGAAATTTGCCAAGAACGGGTATGATATTACACTTGTAGATATTGATGAGAAGAAAGGAAAAGAAGCCGAACAGCAAATAAAAGATATGGGTCAGGATGCCGTTTTTTGCCAGTGTGATATATCCCAAAAAGACCAGGTGCAGAATGCCGCCGAGGTGACTAAAGAACGATTTGGCCGGGCCGACGTACTGATCAACAACGCGGGACTGGAGATCCGGGGAAGCATCTTGCAATGTACAGAAGACGATTGGGACAGAACTTACGACACGAATCTTAAGGGGATTTATTATATGTCGAATGCATTTATTCCCTCCATGATTGAGCAGGGTAGTGGTTCGGTAATTAATACTGGATCTATCCTTGGGTATCGTACCGTGGGTGAACGGGCTGCCTATTCTTCTTCCAAAGGGGCGATTGATACGCTGACCCGGACGATGGCCTTCGATCTGGCCGAGAAGGGCATTCGCGTAAACTGTGTGGCACCCGGCGCTATTGACACGCCGCTGTTGCGGGGCTCCATCAACGACTCCCCGGACCCGGAGGAAACCGAACGTGTGCTGGGTAATAACAGTGTATTCGGCCGGCTGGGGACCCCGGAAGAAGTGGCTAACGTGATGTATTTCCTGGCATCGGATGAGGCTTCATTCGTGACAGGTGCTACTTACTTTGTTGACGGCGGATGGTCTATCCTTTAAAAGGATGAGATTATTCTACAGCAGAAAGTTAATAAGTTTAAGTGATCAATTATGAAAGATTTACTAAAAGAACAACAGAACGGATTGGATTACTTGGAAAATAATCAGTCCCGAATCAGAAAAGGGATTTTGAAGCTGTTGAAAATCAAGGATTCCAACATCCGTTTGGATAATCTGTATCAGTGTCGCCATGCCGCCGACCGTGCGAT
>JBEPXS010000225.1:0-6148 GCA_041641755.1 Balneolaceae bacterium | reverse complement strand
ATGGCTGTTACTTTTGATCCCGCTTTTAGGCGGCGGTCTTTGGTGGCATTTCCAGCAGCTCAGGGAACGGAGAAAGCAATACTTTTCAGATGAACTTTTCGAAAGCCTGCGCAGTGGTTTTTGGAAGCTGGGAGATCGCTTGAAAATCATAACTATGTTAGTCGGCCTTTCGTTTTTGGTATTAGCCATAGCGGGACCTAAAGTCGGAACCCAGGTAAAAGAAGTTAAACGGCAAGGTGTAGATCTGTTGATTGCACTGGATCTTTCCGACAGTATGAATGCAGAAGATGTGAAGCCAAGCCGGCTTGAGAAGGCGAAATATGAAATTACAAGGTTGATCGAGCGCCTGAAAGGGGATCGTGTCGGCTTGGTCGTTTTTACCGGAGACGCCTATCTTCAGGCCCCTATGACGCTGGACTATTCTGCCCTGCGTCTCTTCCTCAATATTGCAGAGACCGATCAGATGCCCAGCTCTTCCACCGATTTTAGTGCCCCGATGGAGGTTGGACAGCGTGCTTTTAATTCGCTGGAAGAGGATCAGAACGAATCGAATGCGGCGAAGGTTATGCTGATCATCTCTGACGGGGAGAACCACGGAGGAGGATACGATGCAGCCCTTCAGGCGTTGGTTGAGAGTAATATTTCGGTCTATACGCTGGGTGTAGGAACCCGTTCAGGGGGGACAATCCCACAATACAATGACGAGAACGGCTCACTGATCGGCTATAAACGCGACAGAAGCGGGAAGGTTGTAACTTCGACACTTGAACCGGAGGTATTACGAAGTATAGCACAGCAAGGAAATGGAGAATACTACTCAATAGAATCTGGCAGCGATGGTATCGATTCGTTCCTGGGACGTATTGATGAACTGGAACAGGGAGAGTTTGCCAGCCAGGAATACGCCGATTTCAAAAATCAGTACCAATTGTTAGCCGTAATTGCACTCGGTTTCATCCTGGTATCACTGGTTATTCCCAACTACCAGAAAGAATCGGGCAATAAATGGTTCTTAGGTTAGGTAATAAACAACGCCTCATCATCCTGATTGGAGTTCGCGTTGTTCGACCGTAGGTGAATAGATCTCCCGGAAGAGAGCAACTCATCAGCAAGGGAATTCTATCCGTTACTGTAGTTGCTCGATTAAAGGAACCTTTTTACTCCATTCCCGATAGGATTAGAGACAGACAGGATGACGAGGCGTTGAAGTTGTTATTACATCGATCGAATACTGATTTACCGAATTTTAAATTGCACATTTTTAATAATCAGAATTAAATGATAAAACTTTTTGTCACTGATCTCGACGGCTGTATTTCAGTTCCTTTTCAGACCCCGGCTTGGGAATGTATAACAGAAATCAGGAATCTTAATATTAAAAGCAGCGACGATCCTTCTATACCACCACTCTCTATCTGTTCAGGTCGCCCGTATCCGTATGTAGAGGCGGTAGCACAGTGGCTGGATGTGCGTATGCCGGTCGTATTCGAAAGTGGGGGAATGTACGACCTGAACTCCAACCAGTTTGATCAAAATGGATTTTTTGACGAGGAAGCGGTCAAACATGTCAATGAACTGAAAAAGTGGATGAAAGATACCGTGATATCTGAATTTCCATCTGGTATTATGGAGTTTTCAAAGTTGATGGATGCCGGTTTTGTTCATCCGGACAAGGAGATTATTGAGAAGGTACTGCCAATAGTTACAGATCATGTATCTGAAAATTATCCTGAGTTTGAAGTCCATCACACCGACATTTCTATAAATATCATTCTCTCTAAAAACAATAAGAGAGCAGGTATAAGGAAGTTGTGTCACAAGCTGGGTATTAAACCTGATGAGGTGGCGTACATCGGGGATTCGAACGGAGACATCCCGGCCCTGGAGATTGTGGGGCAATCATACGCACCGGTAAATGCGAAAAACTATGTGAGGGAAATAGTTGAGTTTCCACTGGAACTGGAAGCTACGGAGGCGGTCTTGGATACGTACAAAAGAATTATTGAGTCCAACCGAGCAAGGATTAATTAGTTATACCTTTTTGGTTTGAGGTTCAATGTTGAATGTTACAGGTATCCCCTTGCCAATATGCAGTTAACTTTCGAGAGATCCATTCGACACCATCCGCCACCTGGCGGACTCTGCTCAGGGTGATGAGGTGTTGTTTTAGTAACGTCAGTTCTGGTTACAGCTTGTAGTTAGGACTCAACCGAGCCTTCCAACATTCAACTTTAAACATTTAACAATTTATTTTAACGTCAACTCGGGATAAGGAAGAATCTATTTGTTGGCTGCTGATGAATTTTTTTGTTGCGTTCTCTGTAACTCCACTAAAACCATTTAACTCGACCGCTGGGAAGCGCAGATCTCAAACAAAAAATGTTTTTTTAAGCTCCGGCTCCGGTCACTATGCCACCAAAAATTTCAACGGTCGGAAAAGGATTTACTTTGTAAATTCGTTTTCTCGGTTCTTATCCCGAGCTCAGGTTAAAAAAATAAGAAGGCTGAACTGGTCTTTGACACCGTGGAAAAACGAATATAGTTGGTGATGATAAAGTACACCGAATACTGAAAGAATTGGTGCAGAATCTGATGAACAAGAACTCAACAGCCTGTCCCACCTGCTGTCGTCACCAGATTGTCATGGATAGAAGGGTATCTCCTTGCTTTCTGAATAGACCATTATAAACCAAAACATAAGCAGTGGAGAGTACTAGTCGCTTTGTCAACACCCTTAGATAGGTGGTTTCAGGCATTGCAAGTATTCCTGATAATCTTCGTAAGTTAGCGGATGCGAAGGCTTTTGGGAATAAATATAATTGTTCCTACTGAAATGCATCGGATTAAGCTTAGGTCAATAATTTTGTTCTATAACGCTTTTAGCGGTTGGAATTATTAGACTTGATAATTTATAAGCTCCTCCAGTCATCCTGAACCATTGTCCTGAGTTTGACTCAGGATCTATTCAGGATCTCGCAGGGACAATAAACGTTGTTAAAGCAACCAGCAAACTCAGCGCGGTATATCATTGCGAGATCCCGGATCGTGGTCCGGGATGACTGAGAGGCTTTTCCCAACCGCTAAACACGTTTCTATAAATAACTAGTATTTTTGCTGAGTAGAAGCGATTTTTCAAGGCGAGGTTTTGGTGAGGGGTGTGTCAGAGATAATTTAGGTAAGACCTACTATTAGGAAAAAGCCGGGTATTAATAAAACCCGGCTTTCCCATCACTCACCTATCAAAAGCAGACATTTCGATTTTTAATTGAGTTCAGTTAAGGATCCTCAATCTGCAATTTTCCGGAGTGCTCGGTATCATGAACAGTTACTAATTAATGACATAAGGTTGCGAAAACTGGCCGGCACCTCCATCTCCCTCGTAATCAAAAATAACGAACTCAGTGCCTTCCTTATTGAAGAAGATATTGTGTTCGGTAGACCCAAGCTGAATGCGTGTGGCTGCACCAACTACGGTGAATTCCTCATGCTGGTCGGCAGGTCCCCAATCGGCAAAATCGGTCGTAACTTGGTAGAATTTTCCATCATCATACCGCACATACTCATCTCCGTTGTTGTTGAAGAGATACATGCTTTTCTCTACATTGGAAGGCTTTTTAATTCGTTTCATTGCGGCCCCCATTCCGTCAACAGCAAAAGGATGATCATCATTAGTGCCCCAATTGTTGATATCGTGGACACCAGAATAATTACCAAAGGGTGTATTTTGCGGATCTCCCAATACCGTACTTGGAGTAAAAGCATATGGAGCATACTTTGTGCCTCCCTTATTCATCAGATAAATATTTTCGTCATCGAATAACAACGCTGACCCTACAGCATCAAAAGGAATTGCACCCAATGGTGCCGTGGTGTCGGATACACTAAACACTTCTCCTTTTATTTGCCGATCATGGAACCAGGCATACTCGGTTCCGGCTCCATTGAAAAGAATCACAATATCATCGCGCACATTTGTCGCTGCACCGACGCCATCCTCAAACAGGTCAACCCAGGGCTGGAATGTAACTGGTGGCAGGGTCCCTTTCAGCTGGCAGTCAACCACGTCGTATTCGGTAGCGATGCTGGTACCCACAATCTTATCCGGACGCTCTACGCTGCGAACAACATAGGAAAGAGGCAAGCCAGCGCGGATGTCGGTGCTTTCCGCAAGTTTATTGGCAATGTTTTGGATAGTTGCCTCTCCGGCCAACTCAAAGGTACCTGCTGCATCACCACCATAGGCAATTACTTTTATTTTAGTGTTTTCCATTTGCTGGAAGCTTTCCACATCCACACTACCTTCCACGTTATTTCTAAAGGCGCCGTAGGAAACATCCAGTTTCGTTTTCATCTCCTGGGTGGAGCTGGTGGATTCAACCAGCATATAAAAAATACGGCCATAGGTGACTGAAGAGATAAAGGTGGCCGGATTATCTGACTGCACATATTTACTGAGATCCTGGGGAGTAACACTCTCATGAAAAAGCTCAGACAGGCTGGTGGGTAGGTCAAAACTCATCGTATAATAGGATTGTGTCAATTTGACCAGGAACCGGTTATAGGACCGATCGGTACTGAACGACATATTTGAACGCACTTTGGTGGTAAAGGTGCTTACATTCAGGCCGAGCTCCAGAGCCAATTGGTTTTCTGATTGAACCTCCTCGATATCAAGTTGGAAATTTGCCGGAACCACTTCTCCAGCATTGGCAATGATATTGTTCATGGCATCCTGGATACTGCTTTTGCTTACCTTATCTACGGTAAAGGTAGACGATAAATTGCCGTTATTTAGATCGTAGGAAATGGTACCCCCGGCCCGCTCTACAACAATCGGAGAAGGAGTTGCATTAGACAGCGATTTTCCTTGGAGCAGGTTCCCGGGATACATGACATCTGCATTTGTGTTAAAAAGCGGGTATTGGCCGTTTCCGTCCAGCACGCTTAAGGTTTTTGTGGTACAGATCCAGCGCTGGGTTTCCGTTTTCCCATCCTCTTCTACTTGCCTGTCATCCGCTTCGGGTTCACTGATGGCCGTAGTATCTACCGACCTTGATTCAGGAAAATCCTGAATTTCACCACCAGAGGTGATGACCTCTTCGAAGGTTAGTTCCTCTTCGGTTGATTTGGGATCAGTCCCGGTGGGCGAACTCCCGTTTTTACAAGAAGTGATTATTATGAGGAGGGCGATGGTAACTAACAAGCCCGGAATTTTAAATCCCCGGTTCGCGAATAAATGATTAGGTTGCTTTTTCATGACATTGATTTTTGGTTAGAAGGTTTGATGTGTACATCTATTTGTATTCGCGCAAAAGGAGGGAGGGACTGGGGATATTTTTTTAAAAAACAACCATTTCCCCAATCTGTCGGATATAAGTAGGACAGTAATGCAACTACAGCTACTATTTTCTACGAGATGATATTACCATACGGTATTGTTTAAGTAATGGATATTGGAGCTGTATGATTGGGGAAGAAGAGCACATAGCCTTAAAGTGCAGAAAACTTAGGTAGGGTGAAATAGTCTTGACTGATTGCTTTCGGCTAGTTTTCCAAACTCAATAAATAAAACTGACCTGGAAACTATTCCCCTCGAACAGTTGGCCATGCTGGCTTTATGACTACATCTTATGTTATCGTCTCTCGGTCAACCAGTGGCCGAAGCCCCGCCGTCGATAGTGAGCACAGAACCGGTCATCCAGGACGAATCCTCGCTGGCAAGAAACAGAACAGCCCGGGCAATATCTTCAGGAGAACCAACCTGGTTCATCGGGAGGGAATCGGGTACTTCATCCAGCACTGTATCGGGATTTGGGAAAGCAGAGGCAGAGTCGTTATAAAGCTTTGTGTCCACCGGACCAGGCTGCACAAGGTTGATGCGGATGTCGGGGGCGTAATCGACTGCAGCCTGCCGTACCAGCGATTCGACCGCCCCTTTGGAAGCACAGTAAGCAGCATGGTTGGGGAATCCCTTGTGAGCAGCAATAGAACCGGTAACAATAATAGTTCCACCCGATTTTGCCTGTTGTAATATTGGGATGGCGGCACGCATCAGGTAGAAAATGGCATTCAGATTGGTATCCAGTGTGCTGTGCCATGTATCCATTGCCACCTCAGTTACTGATCCCAGTCCCAGCACACCGGCATT
>JBEPXS010000224.1:0-6187 GCA_041641755.1 Balneolaceae bacterium | reverse complement strand
CCCATTACGACCAGGTCAACACCCAGCGACTTGGCTTGTTTCAGGATTTCTGTCACCACATTTCCGTTCTGCAGCACCGCGTCCACCTGCAGATCTCCATAACGCTCGGAACTGCGTATATCGGCCGCAACTTTTTCAAGCAGATCACGTGCTTTCTGAGAGTGTGTTTTGGGTAACTCCTCTGAGTCATGCGGTATATACGAGGGCGCTTCAATAATATGAAGCAGGGTGAGTTTGGCCCCGGTATGTTCTGCAATTTGAAGGGCAAAGGGAAGTGCATTTTCAGCATTTTCTGAAAAGTCGGTCGGAAACAGGATGTGATTTGTGTTCAGCATATTCGATCTCCCGAAAAAATTATTATTGGTGCAGAAATTCTGGTGCTGTCAGTCGCTTTATAAAATAATAACATGAGGTTGATTCAAGAATTTAATGGAATCTACGTTCACCCGTCACCAGAAGCCCATTCTGTTGGTGTTCATTTTTTCAACGACGAAAACTCCGACAGTGGTCGGAACTAAAGAACAGGCACCAAAAACGTCGCCGGCTGGTGAAATTTTTGCTGCATTCTCTCCCCCGGAGCTAAAACCATTGAACTCAATCCGCTGGGTAACGCGGATTTCAAACAGCAATGGTTTCTTCAGGCTCCGGCTCCGGTCACTCGGCCAACAAAAATTTCGAAGGCCGGAGGGTAGCAGCCGATAAATAGATTCTTCTTTATCCCGAGTTGACGTTAAAATCGGTTTCGACTTAGTCATATTCGGCTCCGGATATATCATAAACGGGTTCCCGGTCAATACTGGTTTCCAGGTACTTTGAAAACCATGTCACCGTATCTTTACCGGCCATTTCCAGCTTACCGGGCTCTTCCAATGAGTGAGAGGCTCCTGGTATAACTACAAGCTGCTTGTCGCAATGTAGTTTTTTAAGTGCTTTCCTGTTTGACTTTAAAATTTGGAAGTCGAGCTCACCTGCAATCAAAAGGGTAGGGCTTACAACGTCGGGCAGCATATCCATTGCAAGGTCGGTACGGGCACTTTCGGTTACTACCGCTTTGATGGCCGACTGCAGTTCACCGGCGCCTCTGAGAGCTGCTGCAGCCCCGATGTTAAAGCCAAAATATCCCAGATCAAGTTTATGATATTCTGAATGGCTCTTGATCCATAACGAGAAAGAAAGCAGGCGCTGGGTGATCAAATCGATATCTAGCTTTCGGTCAAACTCTTCGACCTCTTGATTGGTCATAAGATTAAATAAAAGAGTTCCAAAGCCCGCCCGGTGGAGATAGCCTGCCATCTGTTTACTTTGAGGATCATAGCGGCATGCAGCACCGGAAAAAATGATCAAGCTTTTGGCCTTAACGGGAAGAACCAAATCTGCCTCTACAGACCAACCATCTACAGGTAGTTTTACTGTTTTCTCATACATGGCCGAATATTTTGATTGAGATTAATTCTGTAATTAAAATCATCATTAAATTTGGACCAGTCTGTAGGTATTGCTCCCCAGTTTCTGTCAGGAAAAATATTGCATTTTATAGTGCCTAATTACTTACAGACTAATGGTCGCTTTATCACTACCTGGTATTTGGTCTCGATTATTCATCTGGTGTCTTTCCCAATAGTATCAGGAGCGGAACTTCCGTATAAAACCCCATTTCCTTGGATAAACTTCGGGAGACCAGTGATTCCCAAAATGATTTTTTGTATCTGACCATAACCAACAGGTCTGTTGGATGTTTATCCATGTAGTCTGCAATACCGGTAAAAAAGTCAGCTTCATAAATCAGGTCGAATTTAATATTAGTATCGGGGTGCTGTTCATTCACCAGTTCCCGGTATCCCCTGAATTTTATTTCGGTCTCCAGTGATTCTGATTCCGCTATATGAACAACCCGAAGCGTTGAGTTAAAGGATTGTGCAAACTCAGCTACATCATTGACCGCATCAAGGTCATCCTCATGAAAGTCAGTGGTAAAAATAATCTGTTTAAATTTGTTGAATGAGGTGCCTGCCGGGATTACCAGAACCGGGATATCGGAATGTAGAATGGTCTCGGTTGTAAAACTGCCAAACAGCAGATTGCGTGAATTAGTGGCTCCTTTTGTACCCATGACAATCAAGCCCGCCTCAAGCGCCCTGGCTTCTTCACGGATGTTTACAATAGGATGACCAGTTAACAGTTTGGTCTTAATCTGCAGTTTCTTAAATCGGTTTTTGCTTTTGAGTTCGGAAACCAGTTGTTCAAACTGTTCCGTCACTCTTTCTACCAGTTCTTCTTTTTTTTCCGCTACCATAGGTGCAAAGTCAAACGGTTCCTCTACGCAGTACATAAGGAATAAGGCAGCATCATTTTGTAGAGCCAGCTCAGCAGCAAAGGGCAATGCCTGGTTGGCATTCTTTGAAAAATCGGTCGGTAAAAAAACTGTGTCGATATTGGTTAGCATGATAGGCCCCTTTCTGTCTGGTATTGATTAATAGTGTTTATTTTAAACTCTAAAAATATTTTTGGTGTTGGGTAGATATATTCTTTTAAATGGTTCTGAAATAGTAGATAATAGCCGGGTAAAACTTATAAGTACTTGCCGGTTATTCTTTTTTTGTCCGAACAACAGAGTCAATTTTTTCAACCAGTGAGCTCCATGTTGCATCCGGATTTATTTGTCCCTCTGCCAGATCACTTAATCCATAATCGGCCTGTTTTTCTTCGCGAAGTGAATTCAGCAGAAGCTCCGCAATATCATGGCGTTCCAGCGTTTTGGCATACGCTATTGCCGTTCCGTACCCGGCAATTTCGTAATGATTGATGTGTTGTATAGCTGTGATCAGGGCTGCGTCGCATACCTGTGGGTTTTTGCAGCGGTCGTAGAGTTTAAGGGCTTCCGTTATCAGCCCTTTAATTCCGTCGCACTTTTCTCCCTCGGGAAGTTCCTGGAGGATATCAAAAATATTATCCATTCGTGCGATCTGGCGCTCGGTTTCCTTTTGATGCCATTCAATGATTTCACGCAGTTCAAAGGAATACGCTTTTTTGTCGAACTCAGGCAATATCTCAATCTGTTGCTGTTCGCCGTCATACAGATCCCTGAGCTGTTCCAGCATCAGATCATACAGGTCAAAAATTTGAGTTTCATTTTTCATGGTATTTTTCCTGTTAAAGGTGAAAATTTAGCCCGCAACCGGCTTGGCCAGCTTATTGAGTGAATCCTGCAACTCTTTCTCTTCTCGTAAATTGTACTTAAGCAATTCCAGTTCACCAGTTGATGCCGTTGGCCCTGCCATCTCCATTAACATTTGATATACTTGCAGTTCACATTGGTTGATCCGTTTTACACTTCCCAGAATGGCCAAATCTCTTGTTGCGCTATCACTGCATCTGTTTACGAGATCTTTGGCTTCTTCAATCATGGTTTGCATGGTACGGCAATGGTCACTGCTCATTCTGGAATCGTAGTTTTCAATAAGTTCCTCCAATCGCAAAACCTGCATCCTTGTTTCACCGACATGGTCATGAAGGAGCTGCTTAAGAGTGGGGTTTGAGGTACTGTTCTCAAAAAAATGCCAGGCCGACACCGTATGTACTTCCGCACTATAGATATCTTTTAGCATTTCGATGTATAGATCTTTTTGGGATGTTAAATTATTCTTATTCATAATAATGGTCAGATGTATTACAATATTATAAATATGGTAAGGCCGGGAGTCCAGACAGGGAAGAGAGGAAGCGGCATTGTAAAAGCAAAGGAAAGGAGCACCGGCTTGTGGGGAAAACCACGACATCAGATTTTATAAGCCGGATTGTATGTAACAAATTACTTTTTTTGTATATAATAGGAACGGAACTCAAAACATCTAACGAGATGGGTAATAGAGAACACTATATTAATTCAATCCTGGCAGGCGATGACTGTCAGATACTGCTTGATCATCTGCCACGGCTGGTCATGTTAATTGATTTTGATGGAACTATTCTATTCTGGAATGGTGGTGGAGAGGAGGTTTTTGGATACCGCCCCGAAGAGGCTGAAGGGCAGAAAGTTTGGTTTCTATATCCAGAGCGCAGTAAAGAGGACTTTTTGAAGGAGCTTAAAACGTTAAAGAATAATGAGCCTGTAGATGAAATATTTATGGGACGTCACAAATCCGGATCAACAATCTGGGTAGATGTAAAACGGCGAATTCTTACACTCAAAAATGGCAATAAGGTCATCTTGGGTACCGCCAGTGATATTACTCCATCTGTTGAAACAAGTAAGCAACTAGCCCAGAACAAGCGGCGCATGCAGACCATATTGGATACGGCCGTGGAGGGAATTATTACCATCGACCGGCACGGCAGTATACAAAGTTTTAACAAGGCGGCCGAAGAGATATTCGGATATTTGGAAGACGAGGTGGTCGGTGAGAATGTCAACATTTTGATGCCCTCTCCGTATCATGAGGAGCATGACCAGTATATGGAGAACTATCTGGATACGGGGGAGAAAAAAATTATAGGCATTGGCCGTGAGGTGAGAGGTAAACGAAAGAACGGAGAGGTATTTCCACTGGAACTTTCTGTGAGTGAGGTGAAGATCAATGGGGAGTTGGTTTTTACCGGTATTGTCAGAGATATCAGTGAGCGGCGGCGACTGGAAAACGAGATACTGCAGATTAGTGAAGAAGAACGCCGAAAAATCGGGCGCGAGCTGCACGACGGGCTCGGCCAAATGTTAACCGGTATCGGACTGATTACCCAAAACCTGGCGAATAAACTGGATTCCAATGAGTTGCCGGGCGCGGAAGAGGCACAGGAGATTGCCGATATGATAAAGGAGGCTGATGAACAAGCCCGGTCCCTGGCACACGGATTTGTCCATTTGGAGATCGAGGAGGAAGGATTTAACATCGCTCTGGAGCAACTGTGCAAACGGGCAAAGCGTTTATTTAACATTGAGTGTCATCAGGACCTTAATTGTGATTTTGAGATTCAGGACAAGATGACCACACTCCATCTGTATCGCATTGTTCAGGAAGCGATCAGTAACGCAGTTAAACATGGTAAAGCTGATGAGATAAAAGTGGAGACAGAAGCTGAAGATAATTATCTGCATTTGAGAGTTACCGACAACGGTATAGGCTTTTCAAATCCGGAGAACAGGAAAAAGTTAAAAGGAATAGGGCTCAATACGATGAGTTATCGTGCCCATAAACTGGGAGGATATATAAACATGAGAGAGTCTCCTGAAGGACATACCATACTCGATTGCCGGATACCATCGCATGAATTTGAACATTTCAAAAGTAAAAACTAAACACCATGTCTGAAGGATATAAAAAGGAGATTGTAATTGTAGATGACCATCCCATGATGCGGAAGGGATTGGCCCAGACCCTGGATAACGAACTGGAATTTGATGTCGTAGCTCAATTTGACCAGGCGGAGGAGGCTATTAAAAATTTTGATGACCTGTCTCCTGATCTGATGATCGTTGATGTATCACTGCCGGGTATGAGCGGACTTGAACTGGTCAAACATCTGATTTCCAGGGACCCGGATGTTAAGATTTTGGTGGTATCCCGTCATGATGAATCCCTCTACGCAGAGCGGGTAATTCGTGCCGGTGCCAAGGGCTATGTGATGAAACTGGAAGCGGGAGAAGTATTGGTAAAAGCGGTCCGGAAAATACTGAAGGGTGGCATTTACGTGAGTGAAGAGGTGAGTGAAAAATTATTGATGGGTATGGCCGGGGGCAAAGATATGTCCGAGTCGCCTATTGATCAGCTTAGTGACCGCGAGCTCGAGGTGTTTGAGCTGACTGGAAAAGGTAACAGTACGCGGGAAATTGCGGAAAAACTGCACCTTTCCATAAAGACGGTAGAATCATACCGCGCCCGTATTAAAACCAAATTGAACCTTGAAAACGCCACCGAACTGATGGTTCACGCCGTAAAATGGGTGGAAAACGAAGACGCCGACCTGTGACTTAATAATCGAGTACTGAGTTTGTTCCAAGAGAGCTGCACTTTTGATCTAGTCAGCCAAACTAAAAACATCATTTTGCCATTACCGGAGGCAGGAGAACGGACGCCGGAAACCGGAAAAACTTAAAAAAAGCACAAAAAAATTTGCAAGCATTGAGCTAAAAAATATATTTCGTCTCCCGTCTCCCGTCTCCCGTCTCCCGTCTCCCGTCTCCCGTCTCCCGTCT
>JBEPXS010000223.1:0-6188 GCA_041641755.1 Balneolaceae bacterium | reverse complement strand
AGTACAGGTAAGCGATAGCTTCCCATAATTGTAAAGATTCAGTGTGCGGGGGCTTTAGGATCAGGGTAGATTAGATATATATCTTGTATTTATTTATCGCATTGGGCTCGTATTGCTTCGATATCCTTACTGGTCAGGGAAAGGTCAGATTCATCCTGTTGTTCCATCAGGTAGTACATCACCGATTGTGGATTATCTACATGATCTAATCCCAGGGCGTGTCCAATCTCGTGGGCCAGCACCAATCTTAGATTATCAATACTATCGAACTGATAGATATTAATCTTTTTTGTGTCACCAGCCTGAATATAGTTCCCCTGGTCAAATCTTTGTTCATCTGTATAGCGATCGTTATAGTGATAAATAAGAGCGTTCATCTGATCCGTCAGGTTATTGATTCGCTGTGATAAGCGATTCATCCGCTCCCGGAATCTGTCTAACTCAACCCGCTCCTGATCCAACTCGTCTTGCAGCTGTTTAATCTCCTTCTGTTTCTTTTCCAGCTGTTGCTTCTGATTTTCAGTCACTCCTCTCTTGGAATTCAATTCGTTGACAGTTGTATTAAAGTTGTCAACTCGTTCTTTAAATCTTGCAAGTTTTTGGTTGTATTGACCGAGTTTGGCCTTGTATTCACTTGAGAGTTGCTGGTACTCTTGCTTCAGCTGGTTATAATCTTGTTGTTGGCGTTTAATTCTTTTTGAAAGCTGTTGTTCATTCTGTGTGTATTCATGGTTGTCGGTGTATATGAAATTGACAGTTACATCGCCATCGGGTTTGAATTTGACCAACTTTTTGCCAACAGCATCAGACCATAAAGTGGCGGCCTCCTTCACGAGGTCTTTAATTTTGGATTCGGAAATATCAAAACGGTTACTGACTTCTCCAATCCGCCAGGTAAGTTGCTCCGTACATTCTATCGATGCCTGAACCGGTTGTTTGGGTTCCTCTGTATTCAGGAAAGCAATACTTCCAACCAGAAGCAAAACCGCACAGAATATGAAGAAAAGTTTGAAATTCATCAGTATTTAAAGAATAAGTGGCAGATAGTCTGATTGGTTTTCAGATGATATGTACACTTTTAAAAGAATTATATGATAATGTAAACTATTTTTTTACCAGTTAATTTCAAGCGGGTTTATAAACTTATTTAACCTGACCAAGCCGAAGAAAGACAGGAAAGGTAACTGTACGGCTTTTTTCTGATTCCCACAGAGATTTAATCTGATCGAGGACGGGGTCAACCGGATTAGAGTTATGATCGTTTTTGTATTTTTGCACCGTTGACCATGAGTTCAGAAAGCCTTCCAATGTTTCCAATGTCCACTCCATGTTCCGTTCAAAATCTGGAGAGGAGATTTCGTCAAAGGGAAA
Organism: Balneolaceae bacterium; assembly: GCA_041641755.1. Classification (GTDB taxonomy): domain Bacteria; phylum Bacteroidota; class Rhodothermia; order Balneolales; family Balneolaceae; genus JAMQKA01. The sequence continues at coordinate 4,817 of JBEPXS010000223.1, read as the reverse complement.
TGGAATCGTTCTGTATTTTTTGTTGATGTACTTCCGGCTCTTACTAAAATAGCGACTAAACATTTCATCATAGAAGCTATGAAGTACGTCATCGATGTTGTTGGTTAATTGTACCATCCCATACCCAAAGACGGCTAGTAGGGCGTCTTTTTTAGCAGTTCGGTTAACCTCTTCATAAAAGCTCTCAAAGTTGAACCAGTGTATCGCTTGCCCCACGGTCACAAGATTGAAAAGGTTCGGGGCAAACCCGGTGTCTTCAGCCGGAATATTGAAATACTGAATGTTTTCCTTTTTGGGGGCATGTTCCATCTGCTGTTGGCTGATGTCACTGGCGTACACTTTTTTGAAATGGTTGGCCAACACCCTAGCCACCTGTCCTGAGCCGGTTCCGCAATCCCAGGCCGTATCCAGTGAGTCTGTTTTGCTCAGGATGAAATTGTGTAATTCTTCCGGATAATCGGGTCTGTACCGGGCATAGAGGTCCGCTTGTTGGGAGAATCGGCTATTCATATAGTCAGAAAGGAGTCACTGAGGCGTATATCAGTTTAGATTTTCGGTCTTTTGGCGGGATTCCTCCGCCATCTGTTCGTGATACTCTTCAAGTCGGACAGCAAGATCTTTGTTATGAGTGCTGAGAATACGTACGGCAAGTAGTCCGGCATTTGCAGCTTTACCAATAGCAACTGTTGCTACAGGGACCCCGTTGGGCATCTGAACAATAGAATAAAGGCTGTCAAGCCCACTGAGGGTGCTTGTTTTAACGGGAACGCCGATAACGGGAAGGGTGGTGTGGGCTGCTGTCATTCCGGGGAGATGTGCGGCGCCACCGGCTCCCGCTATAATAACTTTTATACCGCGGTCACGTGCTGTCTTGCCGTACTCAGCCATCATATCCGGCGTTCGGTGGGCAGAAACCACTTTTTTTTCATAATCGACTCCGAAAACATCCAGAATATCACATGCTTCGCGCATGGTGGGCCAGTCACTGTCGCTGCCCATTATTACACCAACGAGAGGATTTGATTTGCTCATAACAGAAATTGTACTAGTTAAAAAGTGAGTAGGTTAGTTTACAATATAGTACTCTGACTACAGAATTCTGAATACCCGATTCTACTATATACGTATTGGTTGTGTCAGTTTTTGCGCTTTCTTATAAACCTCATCCAGCGTTTCTCCCAATAATGTATAATGTCCCATCTTCCGGCCGGGTCTGCTGTCGAGCTTTCCGTATATGTGGAGATGTCCATCACTAATTTCGAGGGCATTCAGTGCATGATCTACCTGTGCATCGCATTTGTCGGTACCGAGAAGATTAATCATTGCTATCGAAGGAGCACGTAATTCAGCACTGCCCAGCGGCAAACCCAGCACGGCCCGCATATGGTTTTCAAACTGGGAGGTGATGCATCCCTCAATAGTGTAGTGACCGGAGTTATGGGGTCTTGGTGCCGACTCATTGAGCAGTAACTCTCCATCCGGCTTCAGGAAAAACTCATAAGCAAAAATACCTTTACCGTCGATAGCCTCGGTAGCTCGGAGTGCCAGTTCCTGTGCTTTCTCCCGAACAGTATCTTTAACGGGAGCAGGGGATAGAACCGCTACACAGATGTGATCCTCCTGGACAGTTTCACAACAGGGGTATACCATTGTCCCGGTTTCGTTACGAGCCACCTGTACGGCAAGTTCATGGGTAAAGTTCACAAATGCCTCGGCAATTATGTCATGTCCCTTTGTGCCACCCAGTGATTTATATGCCATTTGAGCTTCTTGGGGATTGTTCACTGTCTCATTCCCATAGCCGTCGTACCCTCCTTTGGACGACTTAAGCAGATAAGGCCAGCCGTGCTCGTTGCCAAAGGCATTCAGATCTTGCTCCGATTCAATAAGAGCATAGGGGGTAACAGGTATACCGGCATCTTCAAAGGTCTTTTTCTCAATGAGTTTATTTTCAATCAAGGAAAAGGTTGAAGGAGAGGGCCAGATCGGAGTACCACTTTGATCCTGAACCTCCTGTAAAATTTTGGAGCTTATGAATTCGTTTTCCAGGGTTATTACATCGCATTGGCCGGTGAACTTTGCCATATCCACAACACTGTCAAAAGAACCACTGCTGGAGTGCGGTGTCATGAATTGAACGGGTTCGTTTTCTGTACGGTCCGAGAATACACCAACCTGGATTCCATACCTAAACGCCTGCAGGGCAGACATTCGAGCCAGTTGTCCGGCACCAAGAAACCCGATTCGGAAATTTGCAGAAAGGGGATTGTTCGATTGAGACACAATAGAGTTTATTCGTTATTGGTTATGTTGCTGGGCAAGTATAACAATTAAGAATAAAAATTAAGAATTACGAGTTAATTGATCTTGGTAGGCCATAATATAACCAGATCCAAAACCAGGTTTCTCTGGTCATCATTTTAATTTTTAATTCTTCCACTTAAGACTCGTATTTTAGTGCACGTATGATTTCATCTTCACATTTAAATATTTAGCAGTCAGTTACAATGGATATTGAAGCGAAACTACAGCAGGTAAAAGAGCGGTTTGAAGAGGTCCAGACGGCCATGAGTGACCCATCCGTTTATGACGATCCGGACCGTTACACCGAGCTTACCAAAGAGCATAGTGACCTTAAAGAACTTGTCGAGGATTATGATGAGTGGGTCAATATCAAAAATCAGATTGAAGGGAACCAGGAGCTGATTGATGAGGGAGATGATCCTGAAATAACTGAGATGGCACGTGAAGAAAACGAAGAACTGAAGCCGCGACTGGAGGAGCTTGAGGAAGAAATAAAATTCAAACTGATTCCCAAGGATCCTGATGACACCAAAAATGTAATAGTGGAGATACGCTCGGGCACCGGTGGTGATGAAGCTGCAATCTTTGCGGGTGATCTTTTCGATATGTACCGTCGCTATTCAGATAAGATGGGTTGGAAATTGAATGTGATGAACCTTAGTGAATCTGAGAAGGGTGGTTTCAAGGAAATTGTATTCGGGCTGGAGGGAGATGAGGTATACAGTAAAATGAAGTACGAGAGCGGCGTCCACCGTGTGCAGCGGGTACCCGAGACCGAATCCCAGGGACGAGTACACACGTCTGCTGCAACGGTAGCAGTCCTCCCGGAAGCGGAAGAAGTGGATGTAGAGGTAAATACCGCAGATCTGCGAATCGATACCTTCCGTGCAAGTGGCGCCGGTGGACAGCACGTAAACAAAACAGATTCAGCTATTCGTATCACGCATGAGCCGAGTGGAGTCGTAGTGGAATGCCAGGAAGAGCGCTCGCAGCACCAAAACAAGGAAAAGGCGATGAAGATGTTGCGAACCAAATTGTACGACGCCAAGGTCGAGGAGCAGCGCCAGGAGCGGGCCGCCGAACGTAAAAGCCAGGTTTCAACGGGCGATCGCAGTGCCAAAATTCGGACTTATAACTTTCCACAGAGTCGACTTACTGATCACCGTATCAACCTGACTCTCTATAACCTTGAGGATATTATGAAAGGGGATATCGACGAGGTGATCGAAGCGCTGCGTGTTGAAGACAACCTGGAGAAGCTGAATGCGGTCATGGGCGAATGATGCATCGAAATTTTCCGATATCAGTGTTCAGAATTATCTGAAGTAGGCACTTCTTATTTCAATTTTATATAAAAAGTTGTGAACCATTATGAGTAATAGTAACGTAGTCTTGGGATTAATCCAGCTAAGCTGTACTGCTGATCCGGATTCCAATCTTGAGCGTACGATTTCCCATATCAGGGATGCGGCCGATGGTGGAGCACAAATTGTTTGCCTTCAGGAACTCTTCAACACTACTTATTTTTGCCAGACGGTGGATGACCGGTTTTTCAGTTGGGCAGAGCCAGTGCCGGGACCCACTACAACTCGTATGTCAGAACTGGCTGAAGAGCTTGAGATTGTGATTTTGGCTCCCTTTTTCGAACGACGGGCAGCCGGTATCTATCATAATTCATTGGTTGTGATAGATGCCGATGGGTCGCTTTTGGGCAAATATCGAAAAAAACATATCCCTGACGATCCCGGCTTTCATGAAAAGTACTATTTTACGCCCGGCGAAGATGACTACCAGGTTTTTGATACTAAATACGCTAAAATTGGGCCGCTGATCTGCTGGGATCAGTGGTATCCGGAAGCGGCGCGTATCACTGCATTGAAAGGGGCGGAAATCCTGGTTTATCCTACTGCCATCGGTACGTTGCCAGATGAAGATGTACAGACTGCCTCAGATTTTTTTGATGCATGGGTGACTGTACAACGGAGTCATGCCATAGCTAACGGCTGTTTCGTAGCCAGCATAAACCGGGTGGGACAGGAAGAGGACATAGAATTTTGGGGAGGTTCGTTTGTAGCAGGTCCTTTTGGGCAGATGTTGAAACAGGCTGGCGGGGAAGAGGGGGTACTTACGGTCGAGATCGACCTGTCCGACATTGAAAAGCAGCGTCAGATATGGCCCTTTTTCCGCGATAGGAGAATTGAAACATATGGTCCCATCCTGCAGCGGTATATCGACGAACAGTGAATTATACTTCTAAAAAAGATCAGAAGACCGTCCCCATGAAAACGGAGTCTACTCCCGCTGCTCAAGGTTTTAAGATGCCCCCTGAGTGGTATTCACATGCAGCCACTCAGATGCATTGGCCGTCGAACACCGAAACCTGGCCTGGCGAACGCCTTCCGAGAGTTGAACAAGTCTTTCTGGATATTATAGAGGTTCTCCACCAATACGAGCCGATTCATCTTCTTGCAGAGAATGAGCAAATTTGTGAGCGAGCCCAAAAAAGGATAAGT
>JBEPXS010000222.1:0-6194 GCA_041641755.1 Balneolaceae bacterium | reverse complement strand
CTCCAGGTGCCAAAGTGATATGCACCGCCTGAGTAGAAGCCCGGGCTTGCAATGTAAAACAGATTGGAAAATGTTTTTCGGAGCCATGGCCCGCTGTTATCCTGGTCAGAAATTGTGTATACCCGAAGTTTTGAAACAAACTTTTCCACGGCTTCGGGAGATCGTTCATCCCGTACCTTCCACAGTGCCTGAGCCAGCACATTCGGTCCACCCCATACAAGTACCCAGACCGGGCGTGGATCATTTTGATCAACAACTTTAATGATCCGCTCTGAGCCGGGTGAATCCTTTCCCTTTCCGACTGCGTCCATGCCATATTCGGGAAGGCCCTCCTCTAAAACTGAAAGCAGGTGATCCGCAGTGGGATACCCTTCTTCATGAAGCAGGAGATTACCACGAACCTTGCTATAGGCATTCACGATTTCTCTGATACGCCACGCTGCGGTTTCGTCACTTTGGTGAATGGACGTTGTAGCAATTAATCCCTCAATATCCCATTGATTGCTATAGAGAAGAAACCGGACCATCGACTGGGCATCATCCGGTTCATTCTCAATATCCGTGAGGACAATAACACGAGGTTTCTGGGCTAATGATGTAGAGGCAAAAAATAAACAGATTGAAAAAAGAAGTGTAACACGAACAATCGATTTAAGCATCATACTGTGGGAGTTAGAGTTACGCAGGAATAGTTTTTGGCATGACATATTAATACTCCGATTTTAAGTTTTCCGGTATTATTTCCCGGTTCCTGTTATCTATTAAAATAGATCTTACTTTGACATTACAATACTGTTGAGATACTTTTCGAGCATGGTATAACCATCCTCAGCTATTTTGTTCCTGTCCGCAGCATCGTCGGAATCAAGCCCTTGCTTCTTTTCCCAGCTATCGGGCATCCCGTCGCGGTCGGTATCGGTTGGAGCCGGAGAACTCTTTAACTCAGGCCAGCCGCCCACCTCGTTTTGGCTATCGATGATTGTTCCCGTACGATTCCTGACATCATTGACCACGCGCGTGTCAACAGCGTCACGATTCGGCAGGCTGGCTCCCCCAAGGGACAAAACACCCTCAAACGCTTCCCGGGGCACATCAGTCTCGATAGGCCCTGTGGAAAAAGGCTGGTTCTGTTTATACGCTTCAATCTGCTGCTGACTCCAGTCATTATCAAAATTCACAAGCTCCCATGGGTCCTCCGGCTTCTCAAGATCATAATAGTTGTCATTGAAATAGGCCTTGTTGAATGGTGAGCCGGTTTCGTATGCAATACCGTTATTTTCGGAATTGGAACCGGGGATTAAAAAGTTACCTGCATAGTTTAGCCTGGTAACGCTCTCAGAGTCAGCATTGTAGCCAGCGTGCGCACCTCCCCAGTTGTAGAGCACATTATTGCGGAAATCCAGGAGCAGTCCCTCAGGGTCCTCGTCATGGGGATTGCTGTCATAATTTCCGGGACGGGGATTGCGACCATGATTGTGAGCATAGAGGTTGTGATGAAAACTGTACCTGGCACCGCCGGTTCCCCGTATGAGTGAGCCGAAGCCATGATTTTCAGGATTCAGAGCTTCAGTTATGAAGCACCATTGAACAGTTACATCGGTTAGGTCTGGTTCATCGGTGGAGACAGATAGGACTTCGTCGGTACTCCAGCTAGCAGAGCAGTGATCTACAATGATATCGTGCCCACTGCCAATGGAGATAGCATCGCCTCTATCGCCCCGGTCACCCAAGCGGGATCGAATGTAACGGATCACCACATCATGCGTTTCGATCTCAAGCGATCCGTCCCGGATGGCGATCCCATCGCCGGGAGCGGTCTGTCCTGCAATGGTGATATATGGATTGTCTATGGGAAGGTCATCCTCCAGGGTAATCGTCCCCGACACTTCAAACACCACTGTACGGGGACCTTCTTGCTCAATTGCCCACCGCAGGCTGCCGTTTCCTTCATCATTCAGATTGGTTATATGGAGCACACGTCCGCCCCGTCCCCCTTTGGCGTATGCTCCAAAGCCTTCCGCAGTGGGAAAGGCTTTGAGCTTTTGCTCTTCCTGTTTGGTATATTTTTTAAATCCTTCCACTCCCGACAAAGAACGTGGCTGGGCGTTTAGCGTACCAATACAGCATGACAGGAAAACCAATATTAACACAAAATTAGTTACTGTAGCTATTGTAGTTGATTTTACCATCCTGATTCCGATCTAGTTGATTTCTATTCAAAATAAATCTCGATCGTATACTCATCCGTTTTGTAAAGTAAATAATAATTAATCCGAGGCAATGTATGAATATTTTTTGAGGAATATATATTCAAAACCTTGCTGGAGACGATTCCCGCGCTTCCCCGGCAATTAACTTTTTTATAATCCTAAACAACAAAAGGAATTTATTAATCCTATTTGCATCGCCCTCCTTGTTCAACTAAATTGCGTGCCACACTTGAATAAATATTCAATACGTATATGTTATCCAAATCGAAGCTTCGACTCGTTACCAAAGTAGCCCAGCTTTATCATGAGAAGGGATACCTGCAAAAACAAATTGCCGAAGAGCTACATCTCTCGCAAGCAACCATTTCACGTCTTTTAAAAGCAGCCAATGAACAGAACATTGTTAAAACCTCTGTTTCCATACCGGTTGGTGTTTACAGTAAGTTAGAGGAGGAGATCGAGGAAAAATATAGCATCAAAGAGGTGATTATTGCAGATACGCCGTCTAATCCTAATAATGATGAGATCCTGAGAAGTATAGGCAGTGCTGCATCCTATTACCTGGAGACCACGCTTTCCAATAAAGAAATAATCGGTATATCGTCCTGGAGTACTACCCTGCTGGCAATGGTTAACGCAATGCAGCCCATAAGCAATGTCAAGGACACTAAAGTAGTGCAAATTCTTGGCGGTATTGGCAATCCCGCAGCTGAGACCCACGCCAGTCATCTCATTAAACGGCTGTCCTCGCTCGTACATGGAGAGGCTGTCTTCTTGCCGGCCCCAGGCGTAACGCCGAAAGGGTCCTCCCCCAAAATGTACATGCAGGATGAGTTTGTCCAGAAAGCAATAAACATGTTCAGCGAGATCACTTTGGCACTAGTAGGAATTGGCACACTTGAACCTTCCAAGCTACTGGCCAACAGTGGCAATGTATTTTCAGAGAAAGAACTTGAGGAACTTAAGGAAGAAGGTGCTATTGGTGATATCTGCCTGCACTTTTTTGATGAAAAGGGAAATCCTACCGAAACTTCTCTAAATAAACGAGTAATAAGCATGTCACTGGATCAGATCAAAGGTGTTAAACGCACGGTCGGAATTGCGGGTGGAGAACGAAAGGTAAAAGCAATCAAAGCCGCCCTCAAGGGCCAATATATTAATGTGCTTATTACCGACACCAATACGGCAAAAAGTATTCTCAAGTAAATGAAAGATCTAATTCAAGAAGAGCTGTACACTGATTATACGAAGTCTCCGGAAATCATGGTTTGTTCATATTCGGAAGTCAGAGACTTCAGAAATTTGAATTCGGATGTCAGCGGATAATCAAAGCGCGATCAGCTTGATAAAAAATTTCAGTCATAATTTATAATTTAAGTCTCGTATTAAGGTCAAAACAACCCGTTTGTATGAAAAAATAAATAGTTTCGATATTGTATACTCTTTTGATGGGAGTAAGGATGAGTTTAAACCGTATGGCTTAACATGTGAACTATGAACTCCCAGCCTTAAAGAGAAGCCTGACCGGTACAATAAGATTGAGCTAAACTATTTTCCTTAAGGTACTACAAGCTACCCGTTTCAGGAAGAGAAAATAACCATACCGGCAAAAAGACTGGCCGTTTTTGGGACTTCTCTCCCATTAAATCGTTATCGCTGAAGGAGATCCTCCCTATTATGTTTGTACCATCCCTTTTCTCTTTTTAGAATGGAAGCTTCGGCTTCATTTGTTTACAGAGTTTTTAAAAGGAGAAGTCATACCGGAAGCATCCAAAGAAAATGTACCATATGGTGGGTCATTTAAAAAACTGTATCGGAAATTTGGCAACAATGATTTAGAGGACTTTTGCAAACCGTTGTTTTGTTCAATCTCTGTATTTTCGTGAACTTACGTTTAAATCTGACCGAATGAAACCAGATTTTGTGTTATCCTGCTTTCCCAATATACCCTTCCGGAAGAAGTGAAGTTACCCGCCAAACAAGTGAAAGGATTTAGAAAGAGCGAACAAAATATATTGGCCACCAAGACCAAAAAAAGCAATCGTTTAAAAAAAACTTCCAACCCAATCAAGGGTTGGAAGTTAATACGATGTATATGGGAAAGTATATTTGATAAAGTATTCTCCAAGTTCTCAAACAAAAGGACAAATTATATCGAGCCGGTGAAAAGATGAGTATAGAATCCATTTACTGCACCTTTTCCAAAATTAGGTTATTCCATCGGCCCCGGGCATAGGCAAATCCTCCATCTTCGGGTATCAATCCATTTGAATGGGTGCTGGATGCCACTCGAACCGTATCCCCGGAAATTATCTGAATTTGATTCCATGTATGGCAAGAATTCCCAAATGCCTGGTCGGTCTCGGGATTTATATAGCTGCCTTTGATATCCCCGTTAACAAATAGCCGGTAGGTTGACTCGCCATCCTCCTCCGGCATTGTCTCGATGGTCACACTATACTGCCCGGACATCCCCTGCCATATTGTTTCAGCGGCCCCAAACTGATTCGGGAATTCTACCGAATTCACTGCAATAGCATTCCTAAAACTATCTTTATAGACAGGGACGTAACCTTCAATTTCCAAACGATCAAAGTCTCTGATGGATGAAAGTGTGTCAGCTTTAGGGATATCCATGTTAGTTTCCTCCTTATCACGCTCTTGACCACAACCCACAAAAAAACAACCAATTAAAAGGATGAAGTAGTAAACGGAATATTTATTTGCTTTCATATTAAAGGGTTGGATTGATAAAGAAGCCTCATATTCACTGATTTAAATGTGACTTAAGAATCCCCAGCGGGCATTCAAGCACCGCTGGGTTAGGTATGGGATACATTATTAGGATTAAAAACCAATTGTTAATTCCGGGTCATCTCTTCCTAACAAGTATTACCCAGTCCTGTCGCTCTTCTGATTCCACCGGCGGGATACCCAGTGAAACATGGCCTGGGCCATTCACCTCAACCACGCGTCCACCTCTAACAACAGGAGCCTTAATATTTGGTACGGCTGAAAGCACACTTTCCGGATCTCGTGAATACGTTTGTGGTACTTCCAGAACTTTACCCTGTTGTAGTTCTCCTCCTTCACGTGGATTAAACCATTCAACCGCATAGGTTCCGGAATTATTTTCAAGATCCAGCGCAGCCGCGCCACCATCGGGGAGGTAGATCACATAGACTTCCCCCGGATCGGCAAACACAAAATCCTTTTCACTTCGTGTCAGATCATTGGCGTTATCCATTTCCCAAAATGGAATATTGTTGTCACGGTAAAAATTCATCGCAATTCGCGTAAAATCCCACAAGGCATCCCGGCTGCGGAAGTCTTCAGCATTCAGGTCGTTTTGCTCTTCGCTGTACCCAAAATACCATTCCGAACCATCAGCCCCCGCTGCAATGGCCGCCCAATACACCGCCCGGGCATCATCCTGGTTGTAGTTGTCATCCCAGTCGTCGGTGGTAACGCCCAGTCCGCCGCTGCCGGCCTCATCCAGCGAAACGTTCCAGGTGCGGTTTGATTCCTCCGACATCTCTACAAGCGATCGCAGCCTGTTAAAATTATCCCATGGCTGCATGTTGTCGGTCTGCACGGACGGGCCTTCGATATACTCGAATCCGGCAAATGGGCCATAGACTTCCTGGTACTCATCGGGATAGGAATGGATAACCACGGGATGGTTATATGGATCGATATCGTGGATATATTTGGCATATGATTTGGCTAAATCCATATCGGTGTCCCCCAACTCGTTCACGAGGTCATGCTCTTCCCCGAGGTTCCAGTTGAGCGCCTGGTGATGGCCAAACCGTGCTATTAGCTCTCTGTAGTAGAGCTTTCTCTCAGTACCGAGTTCGCCGCCATCCAGCAGTTGGTCGTTTTCGGTTTCCTGGGTCTTAAAATGCTTGAACAAACCGAGCTCGTCGGCATGACTAAACAGGATTTCCCACTGGGCAAGCTTAGACACATCGTACCGTTTGG
>JBEPXS010000221.1:0-6199 GCA_041641755.1 Balneolaceae bacterium | reverse complement strand
GTTCCCCATGATAGCCGGACAGGAAGTGAGGATATACAACGACAATAACGACAAAGAGACATATATGGAACAAGTAGAAGTTCCTGAGGATGGAGCAATATCAATCACAATTCAGTCCAACGGCGGATTTGTTCTAACGGAATAGCAATTGATATTTGTTGTCCGGATCTGGAACCAGTGGTAAAACCGGAATTTTTATATTACGCCAATTCAAACCATAATCCAGTATGAGACTATGAAACATATTACTTTTGCGGCACTACTTTTTTTGTTGTTCAGTCAGTTCGTTAACGCACAGGAGATCACTAAACAGGCACCCCAGGGATTTGATGTCAGACAGGCCGGAATTGAACGGGGAACGGTTGATACGGTTCTCTATAATTCAGAGACGGTTGGCACCGAACGCAGAGTCATTATTTACACCCCTCCCGGTTATTCGGAAAACAATACCTACCCGGTACTGTACCTGCTGCACGGCATCGGGGGCGACGAGTACGCGTGGCTCCGGAATGGGAACGCCAACGTGGTGCTGGACAACCTCTATGCCGAAGATAAAATAGAACCGATGATCGTGGTGATGCCCAACGGCCGGGCCATGAAGGACGACCGGGCCACCGGCAACATATTTGCCCCGGATAAAGTACAGGCGTTCGCTACCTTCGAACGGGATCTGCTTAAGGACCTGATTCCCTTCGTTGAAAGCAACTACCCGGTACATACAGACAGTGAGCACCGGGCACTGGCCGGTCTGTCGATGGGTGGCGGGCAATCGCTAAATTTCGGGTTGGCAAATCTTGACAACTTTGACTGGGTTGGTGGATTTTCGTCGGCCCCAAATACCAAAGCACCTGATGAGCTGGCACCGAATCCGGAAAAGGTAAAAGAAAAGCTGGAACTGCTTTGGATCTCCTGTGGGGATGAGGACGGGCTGATGCGAATTAGTCAGCGGACCCATCAATACATGGAAGATCACGGCGTGCCGCACATTTTTTATGTGGAACCGGGCGGCCACGATTTTGAAGTGTGGAAAAATGATTTGTATGTGTTCTCACAGCTGCTGTTCAAGCAGGTGGACCGATCCAAATTTAACAAATACAGCGTGCTGGGACTTCCTGCTCCAACCAATGTCCGGGGCGCTGACTATCCCCAGGTTCTGCCCGACAACCGGGTGCGATTTCGCTTGGAAGTTCCCGACGCTCAACAGGTTCAGGTAGACCTCGGGAAAGTTTACGATATGTCAAAGGATAAGGAGGGAGTATGGACCGTCACGACCGATTCCATAGGTGGTGGTTTCCACTATTATAGTCTGCTGATTGATGGAGTGGCCGTGGCCGATCCCGGCAGCGAAACGTTTTACGGGATGGGTCGGATGGCCAGCGGCATCGAAATCCCCTTCAAAGGAGATAACTTTTACGAAATAAGGGATGTGCCGCACGGCGATATCAGAATGAATCGGTATTATTCGAGGGCGTCAAACTCGTGGCGAAGAATGTTTGTCTATACCCCGCCCGGATATAACGAAAACACCACGAGGGAATACCCTGTCTTGTACCTATTGCATGGTGGCGGTGAAGATGAGCGCGGATGGGCCCAACAAGGAAAAACTGATTTGATCCTGGACAACCTGATAGCTGAACAAAAAGCTCAGCCCATGCTTGTCGTCATGGTAGATGGGAATGTAGTGTCGCCTGGGTTTGGTGAAAATTTTCTGGAAAGTTTTGAAGCCGAATTGTTACAGGAAGTGATACCGTTCGTCGAAGAGAAATATCGGGCAAAAGCTGATGCAGACAGCAGGGCCCTGGCGGGGCTCTCAATGGGAGGACTACAGACATTATACGCAGGCGTCTATAACACCGATACATTCTCCCATTTAGGTGTTTTCAGCTCCGGCTGGCTGCCTCGACAAGAAGAGATCTCCGAGGCCCAGTACGGTTTTATGCAGGATAGTACAGCCATGATTAACGAAAACCTGGACCTGTTTTGGATTGCAATGGGCGGCAAGGAGGATATCGCCTATGAAAATTGCCAGAGGATGCTCTCCCGGTTTGATGAGCTGAATATTGATTACGAGTATTACGAACGTCCGGGTGGGCATACTTGGCCGGTCTGGAGGGACAACCTTTACCAGTTTGCTCCCAAGCTATTCAAAAATTGATCATATAATCAGCTTAAAAAGTCTTTACAGAGTTTTTTTGAGGTGGTTGGTTGTACCACCACCGACCGACTCATAAGCATGTCAAACGGGAGTACAACTCCAGCAAAACGGCGATCTGAGCATTTTGCAAAATCGACTTAATTGAAGGACAAGCTGCTTCCATTTTTAAGCTGTTCGAGGGAATTAGGCAGCAATTAATATAAACCTTAATCTTACATATTTATGAATATCAGGAATAATTCATTTCTGACACTTTTTGTAACCTTAGCTATCATATTCACTATAAACGCCTGCGCCGGGATGGGTAGCATCAGAGGAGATAATTCCAGTATTTATTACGAGAGCATTGACAGGATGGTTGAAATATCCCGCAAAGCAATACAAAATAAAGGATATAGTGTAACCAGTATTCAACAACGGCGTGAGACGGCCCGGAGAACTACCATTATTTTTGTAAATAGAACGACTGCCGGTCAACAAATGGTGAACTCGATGCAGTCGTACGTCCATTTGGCGAAAGTGGATACCGCAGATGCTGTAATAGTAAGAATCGATAATCCCGATTACAGCTACGGCACTCCGACAGACCAGAGAATAGACTACGCGAAAATCTTGTTTGCAGAGATAGATAAATTACTGGAATAGGTATGCTTTATAGTGTAATCGATAAATCGGGAAGTCTATATTTCTGAATATTTGATGATTGCTGCTTCGGAGGGCTATTGCAGTCAGGCGTTTGTAAAGGACCTGACAAGTAACTTAATTATGGTATCCGTCCAACTTTGGGTTATACAAAAGGGATTGAGTTTCAATTTCATTAATGTGGCTTAATACGAGATCAATTTTCAGAGCATCGGTTGTTTGTTCAGCAGGAGATCATTCTAACAGAGACTAAGTGCCGTTTTTTTAAAAAACAAAGTCAATATGGGAAAATATATCATTCTGTTAACGTTTTTATTGATCATTTTTGGGTTCTCAAGTGCCACTGCCCAGGATATACCACTGGTCTATGAGACCGAAAACACCGGTGCAGACTGCCCGGAGCCACCGCTGTATTCGTTCAACGCACTTCCTGAAATTGAACACCTGCCAGATCCCTTTGCGTGGTCCGACACCACCCGCGGACGCATTTCAAGCTACGCTGACTGGCGGTGCCGCCGGAACGAGGTCGGCGCCGAGATCCAGCACTATGAACTGGGTGCCAAGCCGGCTCTCCCGGGCAACCTGAAAGCCAACTTTTTTGATGATACCACCCTCACCGTAACTATAAACGCAGATCACGATACCCTCTCCCTGACGGCAACGGTTAACATCCCCGACGGAGAAGGTCCCTTTCCGGCCGTGATCGGAATTGGATTTACCGGTTCAGGGAGTCTTCCCCCCGAAATCTTTACCAGTCGCGGCATTGCAACCATCCAGTACAATTTTGGAGAGTTGGCCCCGTGGGGATTTGATGTAGAACGAGGGACAGGAGGGTTTTACGAGTTTTACCCGGACTCCAAAGCTGGTTTCTTTGCCGCATGGGCCTGGGGCGTGAGCCGCATTATCGATGGCCTGGAACAGACTTCAGGGCACCGTATTGACGTATCGAAGCTTGCCGTGACCGGGTGCTCGTTCGCCGGAAAAATTGCCCTGTTCTCCGGTGCGTTTGACGAGCGTGTTGCGCTAACGATTGCCCAGGAGCCGGGTGGCGGCGGTGATGCGGCATGGCGTGTCACTGAAACCCTGGACGGAGAAAGGGAAACGCTGAGCAATGCTCAAGGCGCGCCCTGGTACCGGGAGAATCTCAGCCGATTCAACAACGCGGTTACAAAGCTCCCTTACGACCACCACGGGTTGATGGGTATGGTGGCACCACGAGCACTTCTTGTGCTGGGGAATCCTGATTTTGAATGGCTGGCAGAAGAGTCCGGGCACGTGGCTTGCAAGGCTGCACAAGAGATCTGGAATGCATTGGGAGTACCTAACCGGTTTGGCTTTTCCAAAGTCGGCGGACATAAGCACTGCCAACTCCCGGAAAGCCAGGTGCCGGAAGTAGCGGCCTTTGTAGAAAGATTCATGCTTGGAAACGAAAACGCGAATACGGACATTGCAAGAAGTCCATACAATACTGATCTCTCCCCCTGGATTACCTGGGAAACGCCGAAACTGACCCGTTAGCCAGCTTTGTGTAGAGTAATTCTGAAAATAGGATTGCTGCATTTTTCCTGGAAATATTAATCAAACCTCAGTTCGATATAAGAATGACCTAAACTTGTTATAGAAGCTCTTTCTGCCCATCACTCACTGATGGAATCAGTGGGCTTGTACGCTTTCAGCCTGCTTAAGCAGGCGACGATTTCTAGCCTGATGATTGTATCGTTAGGCGGTCATAGAAATAGCTTCTATTCCGGCATAAAATGTATTTCTTATCTCAAACTGACGTAAATCAAAGTTTTCTATCGAATGCATTCATTCAATTTCCCCCAACGCTCCATCCGATCACTGTTTACTATTCCAATACTTTCTGTTATCTGTCTTTCATTGTTTATGGCAGCATGCAGTGGATCTGAATCGCCCAACACTTCCGGCGCGAGTATGGAATGGGTCGGCACCTGGAGCACATCGCAACAACTCACCGAACCGCGCAATATGCCACCAAAGCCCGGCCTGAGCGGAAGTACGCTCCGGCAGGTGGTGCATGTTTCTCTGGGTGGGGACCAACTGCGGATGCGGTTGTCCAATGAGTTTGGCACCGAACCTGTTAGCATAAATGCCATACACATTGCTGCTTCCACCGGGAGTAGTGCCATCAAGTCCGATACCGATCAGGCAATAGAGTTTGACGGGCGGTCTGCCATTACCATGTCGCCGGGAGAAGCCGCTCTGTCGGACCCCTTTTCCTTTGATCTGGAACCGATGTCGAATGTAGCAATCACCCTGTATATTGAAGAAATTTCATCGGACGTAACTGGGCATCCCGGTTCACGAACTACTTCGTACATTCAAACGGGAGACCACGTTTCAGCGACCGAAATGGCAGAGGCCGCCCAAACCGATCATTGGTACCTTATTGACGCTATTGATGTAATGGCGCCGGATTCAGCTGCCGCTGTGGCCACCCTTGGAAACTCCATTACCGACGGGCGTGGATCCGGAACCAATGAGCAGAATCGCTGGCCGGATGAACTTTCCCGGCGCCTGCAGAATAATCCCCGTACACAGCATGTGGCAGTCCTGAACCAGGGGATCGGTGGCAACTGTGTACTCCGGGATTGCCTGGGTCCGGCCGCCCTGTCTCGATTCCAGAGGGATGTGCTAAACCAGACCGGGGTACGCTGGCTGATTATACTTGAGGGTATCAATGATATCGGCCAGGCACAGGATGCCGAAGAGGCCGAACAAGTGGCGCAGGATCTGATCGAAGCATATCAAAAGATGATCAAGCAGGCGCACAGCCAGGATATCAAGGTATTTGGCGCGACCCTGATGCCGTTCGGGGGCTCATTCTATGATGGGCCGGAACGGGAGGAAGCCCGGCAAACGGTCAACGACTGGATCCGTACCAGCGGGGCATTCGATGCAGTCGTCGACTTGGACAAGGCGCTGCGCGATCCGGATAATCCCTCCCAATTGTTAACGGCCGCAGATACCGGCGATCACCTGCATCCCAATGAAACAGGCCACAGGTTAATGGCTGAGGCGGTAGACCTGGCGCTTTTTATAAACGGCCAGTGAGCCCACTAAACCTCATCCTGAAAAAGGACGGACGGGGTTTCTCGGTTCCACTATGTAGAAGTTATTTAGGCAATACAAACTTACTAAGACTATATAATTAAACCCGATCAAACTGATGGTAAGACAAAATATGAAGCCGCATCTGTATTCACTCTCCGGAATCTTCATGATACTGGTGGCAGGCTTTTTTGTGGCTGCAAGCCTGGTATCATGCAGCTCGGAGCGTGACCAGCAACCCCGTGAACGCATTTCGATTAACGAAGGCTGGCGGTTTATGAAATACGATTCAGCCAAGGCGGCCGACAGCCTGATATATGATGTGCATCC
>JBEPXS010000220.1:0-6226 GCA_041641755.1 Balneolaceae bacterium | reverse complement strand
CGTAAAGTGCTTAAAAAATCCGATTTGATCGGCACTACCGAATTTAGAACATTTATTAAATGAGTAGAATGCAGGGGAAAGAGGAAAGGTGATATAATCAAAATCAAAGATTAACAGTAGATGTCATCAGGCGCTCTTTAAGTTTAAAATCGACAATATGTCTCATAATAATGAAGACACATACTCCGACACTTTAGATGATAGTGGAGCAACCGCAGACTTAATACGGTCCATCGATTGGTCAAATCATTCATTGGGTCCTTATAAAGAATGGTCCGCGAGTTTGCATATCACCTTGGGCCTCCTGCTAAAATCTTCTTTCCCGATGGTACTTTTTTGGGGAGAGGATCTTGTCTGTTTTCATAATGACGCCTACCGCCAATTTCTTAATACTGAGGACCAGTCTGGCGGAGTAGTAGGACAAAAGGGTGCGGAGATATGGCCTGAAAAATGGGATGCCATTAAGTCTAAAATTGGGCTGGTTTATCAGGAAGGCAAGGCCAAATGGGACAACGAGGGACTGTTGAATAAATCAACCGATGCTGCTATCTGGGAGTCCGAATTTAGCCCGGTTAATAATAAAGATGGTGAGATAGTCGGTGTGCTGGTAATCTGTAAGGAAACAACACCGATGGACGAGGAACTGCAAGCCTATAAGGAAAAAAATCGTATCCTGGAAAGTATTACGGACGGGTTTTTTGAGATAGAAGATGATTGGACGGTTACTGAATGGAATCAAAAAGCTGAAGAACTACTTAAGACCAAACAAGAAGAGATTCTTGAAAAAAAGTTATGGGATGTTTTCCCTGCTGAAAAAGCTCCGAAGTCTTATTCTGAATACAAGAAGGCAATAGAAACGAAGCAATCCTCATCTTTTGAGGAATATTTTGAACCGCTGGGAAAATGGTTCAGCGCCAATGTGTATCCTTCCGAAAGGGGGGTATCCGTTTATTTCCGGGATACCACTGAGCAGCGACGACTCCAGTTGATCAATCAACGAACGGAAGAAATTTCAGGCGTAGCCGGATGGGAGTACGATGTAGCAACTCAACATGTATTCCTGACTCCCGAAGCTCACGAAATTTATGGCCTGCCTAAAGAGCAATTAATTGACCTTGAAACCAATGAGGAACTATTTGACAAGCAGTCACTGGCAAAGATTGAAGAGGCTCTGGAACGGGCTATCAAACATAAAGAATCATATAAGATTGAATTGAACCTGAAGCAGGCAGAAGAGGACAACAAAATAATAGAGGTTAATGGCTTTCCTCTAAGTGAAGATGGCAAAGTAACAAAAGTGTATGGTACCCTTGAGGATATAACGGAGGAAAAAAGGAGGAAGGAGGAACGGGAGGAGGTATTCAAAAGATTGAAAACAGCCCAGAGAATAGCCCAATTGGGGTATTGGACGCATGATCTTGTTGAGGATAAGGCAAATTGGTCTGAAGAAGTATACAGAATTTGGGAAAGGGAACCGGATAAATTTAAAAGCCCGAGGTATGAACAGATACTGGAAGCTATACATCCCGACGACAGAGAACGGGTAAGAATATCACCAGAGGAGGAGTTTCCCGGCGATAACTTTGACACCGTTGAACACAGGATCATTACCCCGGATGGTAAAATTAAATGGATTCTCGAAAGAGTGACCCTTCACCGGGATGAAGAGGGAAACCCGCTGTTGCTGGAAGGTATATCCCAGGATATAACAGAACAGAAAAAGCAGCAGCAGGAGCTGGAAAAAGCATATGAAAGGCTAAAGACAGCTCATCACATTGCCAAAATGGGGTATTGGACGCATGATATCCGCAAAAACGAATCTGAATGGTCTGAGGAGGTATACAATATTTGGGAACGGGACCCCGAGAATTTTACCCCGAATTTTGATACGATGCTGGAGACTATTCATCCCGAGGACCGGGAGCCTTTTCTGGGGGATGCTGAAGAAGCTTTTCCAGATCAAAACTTTTATGACACCGAGCATAGAATTATTTCCCCGGAGGGTAAAATCAAATGGATTTTACAGAGAATTACTCTACACCGGGATAAAGAGGGCAACCCTCAATGGCTGGAGGGAATAGCCCAGGATATTACAAAGCAGAAAAAGCAGGAAGAGAAAATACGGGAGGCACTTAAGGAGAAAGAAACCCTGTTGTCTGAAGTTCATCACCGGGTTAAAAACAATCTGGCGGTCGTCTCGGGAATGATGCAGCTACAAGCATACGAAGAGGAAAATGAGGTGATTAAAGAAAGGCTGCTGAACAGCGTGGTGAGAATAATATCGATGGCATCGATTCACGAGCAGTTGTATCAGTCCAACAACTTTTCGAAGCTGAACTTTTCAGAGAATTTGAAGGCCCTGGTTAAAAAAGTCATTGATGCTATGCAAACGCAAGCGGATATTGAATTGGAGTTTGATTGTGAGCCAATCAAATTAAATGTTAACCAAGCGATCCCATTGTCGTTAATTACAAATGAGGTGATTACTAATATTTTAAAACATGCGTTTAAGGGAAAAGATAAGGGCAAAATCAGATTTGAGTTAGCAGAAGATGATGAAGTGGTCATACTATCCATAAGAGACAATGGAATAGGCTTGCCAAAGAATTTTAATATTGATGAGAGCAGTACCTTGGGTCATCGCTTAATAGATATTTTGACTAAACAGATGGAGGCTGAATACAGTTACGTATCTGATGATGGAACTGTTTTTACTATTCAGTTTGTAAGATCTGAGACAAAAGGTGTAGGGAGCGCTAATTTTTAGATGTTGACGATTCTCTGCCATCATGGGAATAGTTGTTCAGGCTGGATCAGACTATTCAGGAGAGAATTTCTTTAAGCTGGAATTGTGGGAGCCGCTTATTTGTCTCAAGTAGGATTTCAAAAACTCATATTCTAATTTTAAAATTATTTAAAATCGCTATCTTACGATAAGGGATACTATCAAAGCATACTATTCTGCTAATTTTAGGCCCTTCACGGAAAAGAGAGTTCATAGATTGATCCTAACAATAAATATCGGTTACCCCACGAATAGCCTTTTTGTTTTAAAAGAGTTGGCAAAAGGAGATAATCATGATTAAGATCGTAGTCAGTTCAGTTGAATTATCCAAGGCGGAAAAAGTCACCCGGTTATTAGAGAAGGGACCCCTTCAAACAAATGTATTGGCAAGCACAACAACCAAGGCTGAGCTTTTTGCCACATTAAAAGAGAAGCTGCCCGATATCGTCATCCTGCATCTCGGTTCTTCAACTGATCCTGATTTGGATATCCTTCGGGACATCATTTTTTCTTACTTGGGATTGCCGGTACTGGCTGTTGGCATAGACCTGGATGACGAGGTAATTACAGAGAGTGTTAAAATGGGAGCAATGGGTTACATAGAAGAGCAAAACCTGGATACGGAACTGGCATCGGCCGTTAATACGCTTGTCAGCCTCAAAGATAACTATATACCTCAAAGTATTGTAAAGAGGCTGAAAAACGAGGTTGAAAATATTAACATGGAAACTCAAAAAAAGAAGCTTACGGAGGAAGAGTTTGAGGTAATGAAAAAAATTGCCGCCGGGCTTGATATGGATCAGATTGCAAAGGAGCTGTCGGTAAGTGTCCGTACTGTCTATACTTATCGCTCCAGGTTAATGGAAAAGATGAAGTTAGATTCAAATCTTGAGATAAGGCAGTACGTATTGGATACAGAGCAGATTGAAAGCAATAAAAATAAAAATTAAAGGTGTAACGAAATTCAATTTGGCCCTCGACTTAATATTCAATTCATCTACCCTTTAGCCACCCGCGGAGGTGTAACTTTCTACCCACCAAATCGAATACTTCAATTGTTACCACCAGAATTTAAGTAATTCAGAATAGTAGCCCATGAAGCAACATGCCACTACAGGTGAAGAATCCCAAAATTATATCGCAACCATATTTAATACCCGGGTGTTGATGGTATCAAGTGCATTATTCATGGGGGTTTTAGGAATAATAGCAACCTTTCTTCCTCAAGAGATATTTACCTATAACAATATTGAGCCCGCCGCGATTACGGTGACAATCGTCAAAATAACGGGTGCACTCTACCTTGGATTTGCCGTACTCAACTGGATGGCCCGCGGAAATGTTATCGGGGGCATTTACAGCCGACCTGTTGCCATGGGTAACTTTCTGCACTTCATGGTGATCGCCATTATGTTAATAAAGCAGCTTGTATCGGGTGAGGTAACTACTGCGATGTTGGCTGGATCTATATTCTATTCTATTTTTGCACTCTGTTTTGGATATATCCTGTTTGGGGATGGTCTTTCAAACAGATGAAATGCTTTATATAACATCAAATCGGGATAAGGAAGAAACTATTTATTGGCTGCTATCTCCGTCCTTCGAAATTTTTGTTGGCCGAGTGACCGGAGCCGGAGCGTGAAGAAACCATTGCTGTTTGGGATCCGTGTCTCCCTGCGGTTTTTTGGTGCCCGTTCGTTAGGCCCGATCCCCGTCGGGGTTTTCCTCATTGAAAAAATGAACACAAAAAACAGGGAAAACTTTTTTCTTCGGATAAAGAATACCAGCCCGGGAAGCAGCTAGACATTACAAGAAAACCGTAACCTCAATCCATAAGAATCTGCATCCCCTTGCGCTTCTTTTCAAAAATGTCATAGTCGATATCCGCGGCAATACGGTTACACAAACTGGTCAGGTCTCCATCCGTAAAAACAGAAAAATACTCCAGCTCCCCCGCGTTATGAGTATAAATCTGTAGGGCCATCCCGGTAAAAGAAGAATCAAAATCCGTCTCAAGCTGTTGTTTGAAATCAAAAAAATCATCAGGCTTTAGTTTACTTAAGCTGTCAGAAATGATAGCATCCCGGATGTCAGAATACCGGATGATATAGTGAACCAGCACCCCCGCCGAAAACCCACCGTTCGTTTCAACAAGAACAACAGCCAGTTTATAATCCGCCTGGCTTTCAGAAGTCACCTCGATATCCTCAATAGAACGCAGCTCCCGGGCAATGCGGCTGTACACTTGACTCTCATACACCTCATCCGCACTCACCTGCAGCGCCACCTCATACGTCAAATCAATACCCGGATCCTGCCCGGTCGCCACACAAGGTATAACTACCCAAACAAAAAAGAAAAGCCTTTTCATACCCTCTCCATTAATTACCATTTCTCCAACAATAACCAAAATCAGCAGCTAATGTAAAATAACAATCACCACCGGCCTCGGATAATCCACATAAACCTTCGACCTTCGACTTTCAACCTCTAACCTTCTTTCCCGGAGGATTCTATATTCTCAATGGGCCGAAGCCAGGAAGTCGAGTCTATTTACCCCTAAGAGGGCCACATAAGAAAAATGAGTACCGTTAGAAAATCGGTCAGGAATGTCCCATCGGAGCGGGGGAATGACTTTCTCCAGAATCTTGGTTAGCAAATAACGAATTTAGTGGTAACAACACCAGAGCTGCAGTTGCTGTTAATTAACAACAGGAAAGGAAGAACGATGGATGAATCGCCATGGAAAGGGATCAGAGACCTCCGGTCTTTTTTCCAGTATATCATACCGCTGGAGGGTGATCTTATAACCAAGCCAAATACAGGTGATAGTCAATATCGATTAATCTATAAGGGAATTATTCATATAATAAGATCTGATAAATTGATCCCGATAAAAAGAGAATCATAAACCAGTTGTCACATGGATAATAACAAGAGCCAGACCTCACCAAATAGTACTGAAAGTAACAATGCAAACAGTGAAAGCAAGTGTCCATTTCATAATGGTGCTTCAAGACAAACTGCCGGTGGCGGCACCAAAAATCGTGACTGGTGGCCGAACAAGCTGAATTTGGATATACTCCGCCAACACTCCTCTCTGTCCAGTCCGATGGACGAAGATTTTGACTATGCCGAAGAATTCAAGAAACTGGACCTGGAGGAAGTAAAGCAGGACCTCTACGATCTGATGACCGACTCCCAGGACTGGTGGCCAGCCGACTGGGGCCACTATGGGGGGCTCTTCATCCGGATGGCATGGCACAGTGCAGGCACGTACCGCGTTGCTGATGGCCGTGGTGGCGGCGGTACCGGTAACCAGCGTTTTGCTCCCGTAAACAGCTGGCCCGACAATGTGAGCCTCGACAAGGCGCGACGCCTGCTGTGGCCGATCAAACAGAAATACGGCCGCAAGCTTTCATGGGGCGACCTCATGATCCT
>JBEPXS010000219.1:0-6236 GCA_041641755.1 Balneolaceae bacterium | reverse complement strand
AAAAATTTTACCAGCCGGCGACTTTTTTCGTTTATTTTTGGTCGTTTAAAAAATGAATACCAACAGAATGGGTTTTAGTGATGAGTGAACGTAGATTCCATTGAATTCTTAAATCGAGCTCACGTTTAATAAGAACAGGTCCCGGAATTGTTTTATTCAGGAGGGATGCTCTTAAACTTCTATTAAGGAATCATTTGGACCACAAGGGTGAAATCTTTGTTGAAATGGAACGCCCCCGGGTATAAAGATCTCTCATTCCGTAGGCTCCATTCGAGATGACTGTGAGAATAGCATTTCATTTTATTCTTATTTCGGACTGACGTTAAACAACAAAAACTCGGGTAAAGCTTTGATCTGGTTTGTATACTGGTAATAGAAACTAAAACCTACGACTTGCCATAAACCGGAATTACTCCGCCTCGTGTCACCTCATTTTCTAGAGATACCAGGAATGCAACTTGTCGGGCAAGCTGCTTTGGCTTGGGCCATTGGTTATAATCGGCATTAGGCGTGGCACTCCGGTTTGTTTCAGTATCGATAATAGAGGGAGCGATAGCGTTGACCAGGATATTATCTTCAATGACTTCAGCGGCAAGTGATTCGGTTAAGGCTGCAACACCTGCTTTGGCTACTGTATAAGCGGTCATTCCGTTACCCTGCCGGGGCTCTTTGGCCGGACGTGAGGCAATGTTGACAATTCGTCCGCCATTATGAGTAGAGTCCCGCATCCACCTGACGGCGGCGCGACAGGAGTTGTAGCAGGTGACGGTATTCATCTGCCACTGTTTGTTGAAGTCGGCAAGCGGAGTGTCCTCGATGTTTCCCATTCCAAATCCGCCCGCAATATGTATAGAAGCCCAAAGATCACCATGCTCATCGACGGCTTCTTCAAAAAAAGACTGGCACTCCTCCTCGTTGCTTAAATCGACCGGAGTCCGGGTGAATGCGCCCGGTTCTTCTTTTAGCTTAAATGAGTCCAGCTCCTTTTGATTAAAACAGGGGACACTGCATCGGGCTCCTGCTTCCAACAGTAAATTTACAACGGCAGAGCCTAAAGCACCCGCACCGCCTGTGACTACTACATGACGTCCATCTAAATCTATATCCATAAATAATGTTATTCGTTTCCGGGTTGGTTTGTCGTCTTCAACAAAAATAGAAGAATGCAGATTCAACTTACAAACATCGACATCCTAGTTGGTATTCGGAGAGGAGGTGAGTCCGAGGTTTTCCTTTACTCGTTTTAGTCCCTCACTGGCTTTGACCGACCAGTTTTCCGGAACGTAGCGGCGAACCATAAGTACCGAACATGGAGCGCGATCTGCAATAACATCGGGGATGGTACCCACAAGGACATTACGGATACTCCACTCGTGAGAAGCCCCGATAATCACCAGATCGTGGTCATCCTGTTCAAAATCACCGAGAATACCGGGAGTGACCTCTTCAGCCTCCCGAATTACGAGCTGTGCCCGATCAAAGCCTTTTAACAGCGGTTGGATACTTTCCATCAACGATCCCCGTTCCCGCTCAATATTGGTACCGGGACGTACCAAGCGAAGAATCTTGAGATCTGCATTCTGCACCCGCGCGATACGAACCGCCAGCTCAAGTCCCAGCCAGGCATGGAGCCCCCCGCCCCAGGGCAGGAGAATAGAATCCAGGTTTTTGAGTCCGCGATCTTTTAAAATGGCAACATCCGTTTTCAAATCTTTGATAATCCGTTGTACCGGGGAGTTATAAATACGACCCACGCTAAATTCCCCCTGCCATCCCATCAGCAGCATATCGGCACCCCGGGTCTCAGTCTCATTGATAATTGCCCCAAAGACGTCGTGAGCTGCTTCGGTAACCGACCTGAAGTCGGTTTTGGTGAGCACTTCACGATACCCGTTCTCAAGTTTATGTGCTTCTTCACGCGATTTTTTTAGAATGGTATCGATTTTCTTTTGGGTCGATGGTTTTTGTTTCAGGGTTTCCCGAATGGTAGAAACAGGGGTTTGGAGCGGAACGTGTAAGATATGCATACCCTCTACTATGCCCCCTTCCTCCTTACCGGCTGCCATAAACTGGGCCATGCGAAGCAAGTCGGTTTCATGCTCGGGATTGGCCAGGGCTGTAACCAGATGTCGATATTTATCCGTATCAAGTGGGCGCAGTTTGGGAACCCATTCTTCCAGCTCTTCCTTTTCAGCTTTTTCGGCCGGTATTCGGAAAAGATGCCAGCCATGCTCATTCCATCGCTCTATGAACTGTGGCAAAGCGTGGTCGATCTCCACCTTCCCACGTCCCCAGACCAGGTACCAAACCAGGCTTACCACAATCAGGGTGACTACGGCAATCTGGGCAAACGGACCGGAATATATGATAACACCCAGGCAACCGATGGCCGCAAAAACCTGCAGGTATGGATTTCCCGGTGTTCGGTAAGAAGGTTTATACCAGTCTGGATTAGCGGCCCGTAATATGATGCACCCAATATTGAGCGCCGCATAACTATAGAGCTGCAACACACTGGCAATTTTGGCCAGATCTTCGAGACTCTCAAAAAACAGAAAAGCCAGTGCCAGAATGCCGGTCAGCAAAATAGCCCGATAAGGCGTGAGCATTTCTTTGTGGATTTCACTCAGCCAGTTGGGGACCATCCGATCGCGCGCCATGGCCAGATTTATGCGTGATGAAGCCATAATACTGGCATTGGCTGATGAGAGTGTGGCGAGCAGTCCCGCAAAAATAATGGCTATGCCCCCAAAACCGCCCAGCATTTCTATTGCGGCGGTTGTTAGCGGATCGCGGACATTTCGAATCGTGGATTGGGAGAACATTCCGCCGACCACCAGTAATATGATGAGATACAGGAGGGTCACCAGCGCCACCGAACCGATCAGCGCCCGGGGCAGGTTTTTGGCCGGATCCTTAATCTCCTCTGCTACAGCAGCAATTTTAACGAAACCGAGAAAGGAGACAAATACCAGGGCTGTGGTGGAAAAAATGGGATCAATCCCCATCGGGAAAAAGGGATTAAGGTTGGCAGAGTCGATATGGAAAAAACCAATGAGACTAAATCCTCCCAAAATTGCAAACAGAGTCAGTACTACAATAACCTGGGTACGCCCCGACTCTTTAGCACCAACAATATTGAGGATAACCAGTAATACCCCGCCGAGAAAAGCGCCCCAGAAAGGTGTCAGTGGTAAAAACTGGCTCAGATATTCTCCCAGTCCAAACAGGTAAAATGAAATGGCAAACGTAAGACTCAGCCAGATTCCCACGCCCGATATTGCCCCAAACGCGGGACCCAGTGAACGAGAAACAAAAAAGTAATCGCCTCCGGATGTCGGCATACCCGTAGCCAACTCAGCAGCACTGGAGGCAGTGATAATACAGATTACTCCGGAAATGAGGTAAGCAAATATGGCTGCCGGTCCCGAAAGCTCAAGGGCCACACCTGCCAACAGGAAAATTCCGGCCCCAATCATCGTTCCAGCCCCGATCGTCAGTGCATCCCAAAACCCAAGTTCACGTCGTAAATCAGCCATAAAGCAAAACGATTAAAAAAACTTCTCTCACATTTTAAATTGCATAGAAAAACTACTGGCAGAGAGTAATGATTCCAATAAAATCACATTAGAAACTTTAATTATTTAAAAACTATTATAATCATCTTCCCGATTCAGGCAAAGTATAATCGGTGACCAAAGGCGAATTTTCTGGAATTATACCAGTCAAATAAGGTAGTTTAAAAGAATCCGCATTAGCCGTACTTTTGATGGGTTAAATTTGAATATCAGGAAACGACACACATGAATATTTTTGGTATTATCATACTGGCCACACTGCTGGTGGATTATATTTTGAACCTGGTGGCTGATTATTATAACCTCCAAGCTCTGAAGCCGGACCTGCCGGATGAATTTGAGGGAGTCTACGATGAGGAAACCTATCGGCGTTCGCAGGAATACACCCGCGTTAATACCCGGTTCGGTTTTATAAGCTCGGCGTTCAGTCTGGCCGTGATTTTGCTGTTCTGGTTTTCCGGGGGATTCAACTGGCTGGACCAGATCGTGCGTGGCTGGGAACTGGGCATCATCTGGACCGGACTTGCCTATATCGGGATCTTGATTCTGGCCAAAAGTATTCTTTCGCTTCCTTTCAGCATCTATTCCACATTTGTAATTGAAGAACGGTTTGGATTTAACAAGACCACTCCAAAGATTTTTGTTCTTGATATGCTTAAAGGTTTAGGCCTGGGTATTGTGCTGGGCGGACCGCTGCTGGCAGGGATACTGGCCTTCTTTACCTACTTTGAAACCTACGGCTGGCTGTACGCATGGGGAGCAGTTACCGCCTTTACGTTGTTTGTGCAGTTTATTGCACCCACCTGGATCATGCCGCTGTTCAACGACTTTGAGCCGCTGGAGGATGGGGAGCTACGCCAGAAAATTGAAGATATGGCCGACAGCGTCAACTTCCCGTTACAGGGTATTTTTGTGATGGACGGCTCCAAGCGTTCTTCAAAATCAAATGCTTTCTTTACGGGATTCGGTAAAAACAAACGCATAGCCCTTTACGACACGTTGATCGAAAAGCATACTGATGATGAACTTGTGGCCGTGCTGGCGCATGAGGTGGGACACTACAAAAAGAAGCATATTATCAAGAATATGGTGATCAGTATTCTGCAGACCGGTATCATGTTTCTGCTGCTTTCAATCTTTCTGCATGCCGACGGTCTTTACGAGGCTTTTTACATGGAACAACAATCAGTATATGTCGGACTTATTTTCTTCGGGATGCTGTACGCACCCATCGATATGATTCTCTCCATATTCATGCAGATCCTGTCCCGCAAGTATGAGTTCCAGGCCGACCGCTTTGCCGCCGAGACCACCGACCAGCCGGAAACGATGGTGCAGGCCCTCAAAAAGCTATCGAAAGACAATTTGTCCAACCTGACGCCCCATCCGTTCTACGTATTTCTGAACTACTCGCATCCCCCGGTATTGAAACGGATTGAGGCTATCAGGAAGAAAGGTACTTGATTAGCCCTGGTCAGTAAAAAATTCGTGATTACAGGACGTCGATAATTTGTAATCACAAGAAAGCGATTAATAATCTACTATGAACGGTAA
This sequence comes from Balneolaceae bacterium, assembly GCA_041641755.1. GTDB lineage: Bacteria > Bacteroidota > Rhodothermia > Balneolales > Balneolaceae > JAMQKA01. Next base: position 1,104 of record JBEPXS010000219.1, on the reverse strand, counting down.
TAACATAAATACCAAAACACTCTGGAAAGAGTTCAGCGATCATGTTCGGGCGTTCATACGTTCCCGGGTGTCCTCCGACGCGGAGGCCGAGGATATTCTGCAGGATATATTTATGCGTATCCACCAAGGACTCGATCAGCTCAATAAGAAAGAACGGGTACAGTCGTGGGTATTTGGCATAGCCCGCCGGGCACTGGCCGATTATTACCGGAAAAAGTCGAGAGACCGGACAGATACAGAAATAGATCCGGAAAATACCAGGCCTGTTGAAGAAGCCGACATAGCCAACATGGCCTATTACGAAGGACCACACGATGTGCACGAAGAGGTGCTTTCCTGGCTAATTCCGATGATCGATGAATTACCGGAAAAATACCGGGTTCCGCTGAAGATGGCTGATGTGGAGGGAAAGAAACAGCAGGAGATTGCCGATCACCTCGGGCTTTCGCTATCCGGAGCAAAATCGCGGGTACAGCGTGGGCGCGAAAAACTTGGAGAAATACTGGCTGCCTGTTGTGATGTTGAGTTTGGGGAAGAAGGTCGTGCGGTATCTTTTACAAGGCTCCGCGACGATGAATGTGAAAGCTGCGATTAACCATTCTCTTTATGTTATTTAACGTGAATTCGACATAAATCCCGACCATACACTTGCAATTTCTTGTATAAGATGAACTCAGGCTTCCTTTTTACACAATAATAGCCACGACAATAGCTGGTACCGTTGTTCTGTCACTATTTTTGAGCGATCAAAAAAGTGACCCAAAAAATCGCCGGCTGAGAATCCTAAACCCGGCTGCGACCTGCGGGCGGGACCAAATCAATGGTCCGTTGCGGTTGATGCGGGCCTCAACGATCGAACCGGTATGATTTGATCCTGGCCGCCCTCCGTCCTCCGCTCACGACTCGTTATGCCGGGGCAGGGGGAATGGCGTGCCGAACATCTTTTTTAAAAGTATGTTCTAAATAAATTTAATCCTTATGAAGATTTTTTCAATTAGTTTCTTATCTTGAATGCTATGACTTTGTCAAGGGTCAAGCGGCATTTTTTTGCCGGTCGAACCGTGAGGTATGATCTGGATCATAGGACTGCCCACTGTTCCAGAT
>JBEPXS010000218.1:0-6266 GCA_041641755.1 Balneolaceae bacterium | reverse complement strand
ATGGTGATCGTTATCAAAGTGATGACAAAGCTATAGTTGGTGGTTTAGCTACAATTGATGGTCAATCAGTTATGATTATGGGCCATCAGAAAGGGCGTGATACAGAGAACAGGAAATTTCGTCGTTTCGGGATGGCGAATCCGGAAGGATATCGCAAGGCTTACCGGCTCATGAAACTGGCTGAAAAATTTAATATACCAATTATTACACTCCTTGACACACCAGGGGCATACCCGGGTTTGGAGGCAGAAGAGCGGGGACAGGCCGAGGCGATTGCCAAAAACCTGAAAATGATGGCCACTCTCAAGGTACCATTGATTACTGTAGTTATCGGGGAGGGAGCCAGTGGCGGAGCTATCGGCATTGGTATGGGTAACGAAGTGTATATGATGGAGAATACCTGGTACTCTGTTATTTCCCCCGAATCTTGTTCTTCCATTCTTTGGAAAACATGGGATTACAAAGAACAGGCAGCTGCCGTACTTAAATTAACGCCACACGATTTAAAAGAGATGAATGTGATCGACGGAATCATCGAAGAGCCGCTTGGCGGTGCCCACCGCGACCCGGAGAGTTCAGCTGAAGCCGTAAAAAAGCAACTGCTGGATTCGCTAAACCGTCTGAAGAAGATGAAGCCGGAGAAGCTAGTTGAAACCCGAATTGAAAAATATTCGGCAATGGGAGAAGTTCAGAAAAAAGAAAAATCGAAAGTGGAATCCTGACATAAGTGTTGCCCTCCCAAACTCCCATCTTTCAGTTTACGTACGATCTTCGCAGCCGGTATGCGGAAACCGATAAGATGGGGTATGTATACTACGGTCGCTACCTGGAGTACTTTGAGGTAGCCCGAACCGAGATGATTCGCAGCCTGGGTATGCCTTACAGCAAGCTTGAGGACGAAGGTGTCATGCTTCCGGTAGTACAAACCCATGTTGATTATAAAGCGCCGATATACTACGATGAGCTGATGCACATACAGGTGTATCTTTATTCTATCCCGACCGTAAAGCTGGAAACGTTTTATGAGATATACACCGACCGGCAAACAGAACCACATGCCCTCGGCAAAGTGATTTTGTGTTTTATGAAGGAGAAAAACCGTAAGCCGTGCCGGGCTCCAAAACAGTTTATCGAAGGTTTAAAAAAAGCAATTCATTGAATTAAGCATCGACATGATTTATTCCCAAATACATCAAAATCGGGGATTGTATGCCGGGATAGCCTTTCTGTCACTGGTTTTGATTCTTACTGCTTCCGGGGGAGGCTTGTTCGGTGCTGAAGGACTTTGGATGACTGACTGGCAACATAAAGCTTTCCGGATGTTATGCCATCAGGATCCGGGCCGATCATTTTGGATCAACGGGAAACCGATGGCCGTTTGTGCACGGTGCTATGGTATTTATGGAGGATTTGGTCTGTTGTGGATTTCCATACCTTTGCTAAAGAATATATCCTCTTTAATACAACCATTTGCCAAGAAATTTCTATTGCTTTCAATCTTTCTTAATGTTGTTGATGTAGTTGGAAATCTGCTCGGTTTTTGGCAAAATACAGCTCTGTCCCGATCCATCATGGGAGGTATTATTGGGATGGCGTCGGTTCTTATGCTGACAGGTGAATTTTTAAATTTTAAAAACCAATAAACAGAAAGGGATGAATATGGATTCAACACAGGAGTATAGCGCAGAAATTCAAGAGAACAACAGCTCCCCCTCTTACTGGACTTCAGTAGGTATTGCTTCAGTGTTATTTGGGATTATTGCTTTTGTAATTTCTATCGCCACTATTTATATCACTATTAACTCCGATCCTACAGGATCATTTATTTCCCCTTCTCAGTTAATCGGTCTGCTGGGCTGTTTGGTTGGTGCCTTCGGTGGGATGGTTGCCACATGGCACTATGCAAATGAATATGATACCGTAATTAAATTGGGAAAAGGGGCTCTCATAGGTTTTTTAACGGGAGTCGGAATCGCCATTATCAGTACGTTTCTCCATCAGATATGGTTATTATTTGACCCGGATATGACGCAACAGATGATCGACAGCATGGTTGCTAATATGGAGGCTATGGATATACCTGACGAACAGAAACAACAGATGATAGATACGACCGTGCAAAGTATGAGGGACCAGCAAAGCATTGGTTCTCAACTGTTATGGGGGGTACCGATGTATGGCATACTAAACCTTATCACAGGCATGATCGGTGCTAAAGTTTTCGGTAAAGATGAAGATGTGTTTTAAGAACAGTTCAAAAAAATATTGATGGATTCAGAACAACAAAACGTTACTCCACCTCAATCTGAACTCCCGCTGAGGTCATGGGCCGAACGCAACGGGTTTGCCGACTGGGCCCTGGCAATAATATGGATTGTCCTAGCCTTCATTCTTTTTCAGGTTTCAGCAGGAATTGTTGCATTTGTCCTGTTTATGCTCCGGGAAGGTATCCAGGGACAACCCAACCCCCAGGAATTGGTGGAAAACTTCCAGCAAAACCTGGACCTCCTTTTTATCGGTAACTCATTCGGACAAATTGTATTCCTGGGGATTGCAACATGGCTGATTAGCCGGTTGCACACAACTAGGAGTCGGCATCCCTTTTTTATGCGGTTTCAAACCAACTCCCAAACACCAAAAATGTTATTACTGGGAGCAGTTTTAATTGTGGCAGCCCAACCGGTTATCTGGTTTTTATCCTGGATAAATGTGCAAATTCCTATTCCGGAGTATTTTGAAGCTATGCAGAATACCCAGATGCAGATGATAGAGGATTTTTTGGCCGGCGATCACAACATGATCCTCACTCTGTTTCATATCGGATTGGTACCGGCTGTTTGTGAGGAGGTTTTGTACCGGGGTTATGTACTCCGCGCTTTTGAAAAAAGCTGGGGAATCTGGATAGCTATCATATTTTCAGGACTTCTGTTCGGACTTTACCACGTACAATTAACCAATCTTCTTCCGCTGGCGTCAATCGGTATGTTACTGGCATATGTAACGTATGTATCGGAAAGTATTTATCCGGCGATGCTGGCGCACCTGGTTAACAACGCCGGGAGTGTTCTGGTGGCGTCCTTTTATCCGGATTCTGCTATTGCAGAGATGACACCGGAGACTATGCCGCCGTTATGGTCGTTATTCCTTGGATTAGTTGTTTCATCCTGGATTATCTATTATTTGTATACAAACCGACAACAGGCCAAAGGAGGTACCGAAAATGTTTGACGGACCCAAACCAAGCGACATAGAAAACTGGGTATGCATCCTGGAGCGCAGCACCGAGTATGAGGTAGAGCTGGTAAAGAGTTATCTCTCCAACCGGGAGATCCCATCGAATGTACTGTCCAAGCGTGATTCCGCTTTTAGTCTGACCGTTGGCGAAACAGCGCTGGTGTACCTGTATGTTCCCAAAGAGTACGAGCAGGAAGCTCGTGAAGCCCTGGAAGAACTGGACGAACAGGATTTTGAAGATCTGGATGACGATCAGTTGTGAGTAACCTGACTAAACGTATTCTCTTTGCAGTACCGGCAGCCACACTGTTCATCTATCTTACATGGCTGGGCGGATGGGTTTTTAAAATCCTGATGATCGCTATAGGTATGTTAATCATCAGGGAGACATACCAGCTATTTGAACGCTCGGGACAGGCTCCCAACGTCTACTTTCCGTTTACAATTGGGCTGTGGGTGCTCTTGATTCCTGAACTGCCCCATGCCCTTCAGTTTGGGATTGCTATCCTGATGTTGTTTATCTTGTTTCAGCTTCCCACACAATCAAAAGTTAATATTAAAACGGTTGGATCAACCCTGTTTACCGGGCTATATGCCCCGCTGGGACTACTCACTTTTATTCTCATCCGATCGGAAATATCCGGTGAATATGGATTTATGCTGGCACTCTCCCTTCTGTTAATGGTTTGGGGGAATGATGTATTTGCTTACTTCGGCGGTAAGGCACTGGGCAAACACCCGATGGCACCCGCTATTAGTCCCAAGAAAACCTGGGAAGGATTTGGTTTTGGATTCCTGGGAGCGCTGGCGGGATTATCCATCTGCCTGTTTCTGATTCCGATGGAGTTGCCACTGACCCTCCTGCAGGGTATACCCGCCATCATCCTGATTAGCATATTCGGACCGGCAGGCGACCTGGCCGCCAGCAAATTGAAACGAGCCAGTGATGTTAAAGACACCTCTGACGCACTACCGGGACATGGTGGTTTTTTCGACCGATTTGATGCCCTGATCCTGGCAGCACCGGCATTCTATCTTTACCTGTACTGGCTTAATATTTTTGGTTATGTCTCTTTTTAAACTGGAGTATAAGTCCGTTGAGCTAAAACTATGGCATGTGTTTACTATTGCAAGGGGCTCCAAGCCAACCGTTGAAAATGTGTTTATCCGGATGCAGGCGAATGGGATTACAGGAAATGGGGAGGCCGCTCCCAACAGGCGATATAATGAGGATGCTACCAAAGTCATCTCCTTTTTAGAATCTATTCCCGATAGATTTTTTGATGATATTAGAACGCCTGCAGAATTGGCTGATAAGCTTGATCACTGGTCTTCATCGGATTCATCAGGAAAACAGATTAAGTCGGCCCGGGCCGCAGTTGAGATGGCGTGGCTGGATTGGTGGGGTAAAGAACAGCAGATACCGCTTTGGAAGCTTTGGGAGGCATCTTCCAACACAGGGCCGATCACATCGTTCACCATAGGGTTGGACGAGCTGGACCTGATGCAGCAAAAAGTAGAGGAGGCCGCCGAATTTCCTATCCTGAAAGTAAAACTGGGCACCGATCGGGATCGGCAGATCATTGAAGCTATCAGAGAGGTTACCGACAAGCCGCTCCGTGTGGATGCCAACGAGGGATGGCAAACACTGGCTGAAGCCAGGGAAGTGGTTAAGTTCCTGGCAGATCAAAATATAGAAATGATAGAGCAGCCTATGCCGACTGACTGTTTTGAAGAGATGATTCAACTGAAGGAGTATTCCCCCATACCACTCTGCGCCGACGAAAGCTTTGAGGGAGAAGAGGAGTTGGAAAGCATTTCCCGGGCGTTTGATATCATCAACATCAAGCTGATGAAAATTGGAAGTGTGGTGAGGGCCAAAGATTTGATTGAGAGGGCAAAAGAGGCAGGGTTGGAGGTGATGATCGGCTGCATGATCGAAAGCTCCCTGGCCATTAGCGCGGGCGCTCTGCTCAGCCTTTGGGCCGACTATGCCGACCTGGACGGGCACTTGCTGATTGAGAACGATCCGTTTAAAGGGCTTGAACTGGATGAGGACAACCAGGTCAGGTTGAACAACGCCCCGGGCCTGGGAGTAAAGAGGGTGGGTAGATTTTAAAACAGTATTGTTTTTCGGGGAGGACGCCCTCTTTAACTTGACCGGGAAGCCAGGAACATCAGAAAAGAGCCACGATACCCGCGATGAGCATAACGCCCCCACCGACCTGGCAAATAACGACGAGAAGCCAAAAAAGTATCGGGCTTTCCTCCCTGTATACATATCCCGACCGGCCGTAGATTCGCCCGCAACGCAGTCCAAGAAATCCCATAAGAAAGGTTCCCAAACCAACGGATATGATACTCGGCGGCAGCAGAAGCTGGTCGAGCGTATCTGAGTCAAAGTACCAGGCTATTCCCGCCAGCAGCAAACCAAAACCAATGAGTCCTATATACCAGTATTTTCTATCCTTGTCTGCCATTCATCCCGATATTAGTAGTAAATTTCTTTCAACTGAATGTTAAAATAACGTTAGTTCGGTTTAAGAATTCAAATGGATTCTACGTTCACTCGTCACTAGTGTCATGTCTAAGATAAATTGTCGGGTCTGATCTCATGCATCGGCTTGGGGAACCCACCCCGCCTCGCTGCACTCGGCACCCCTCCCGGGAGGGGACTTATACGAGCCCATACCAATATGGGTGAGCTGTTTCTTTGAAACAGGCATGTAGCAAATCCCCTCCTGAGGAGAGGTGGATTTCGCATGGGCTTGCGCGAAAGACGAGGTGGGTTCCCCAAGCAACTTCTTTGATGCAAACCGATACTTTAGGCGTGACTCGTCACTAGAAGCCATTCTGTTGGGTTCATTTTTTCAACGACGAAAATTTAAAGGCCGGAGCACAGCAGCCAACAAACAGATTCTTCATTATCCCGAGTTGACGTTAAAAGAGGAACAGTTGCCAAAATTGAAAACCATACAATGTGGATAGAAATGGTTTTAATTCTCCCGGACAGACAAAAAAAATATCCCGTA
>JBEPXS010000217.1:0-6280 GCA_041641755.1 Balneolaceae bacterium | reverse complement strand
TTTGTCGACCTCCAGGTAATAGTTACTGAGCATGTGCAGCGTGGAGAGGTTGTCAGGATCCAGTCGTCGGATCTTTTTTAGTTGGACTATTGAAGAATCCCGTATTCCCAGCTCATTAAAATTTTGTAGCTTTTGAAGGTAAATTCCGATGTCAGGGCCGGTTTTATTCAACAGCTGGTTATAAATTTTGTTGGACTCCAGCGGTTCCCCGTGCTGTGCGTAAACACTGGCCAGTTCCGACATAACATCAGTGGCGTTTGGATGATATTTTAGAGCTAGTTTAAGCTCGTCTATAGTGGCCTTATTTTTCCCTGCCCGCCGGTAAATATTCGCCAGTTTAAGATGGTACCACTTGTTTTTTGGAGCCAGTTTAGCAGCCTTTTTGCCATAATAAGCTGCATTTGAGAGGTCATCAACAGCCATATAAGCATCGGCAAGCGCAAAATTGACTCCCGGATGGTCCGATAGCTCTGAATAGGCAATACTGAGGTGATCAAGAGCATTCTGGTAATTTTCATTTTCGAACTCTTCCAGCCCCTTGATGTATTCAGCTTTCGCTTTTATCTGCTGTTCCGGGACCGAGTCACCAGCGGTTGTATCCTGTGCCTTTAAGAGGAAAGGAAACAGCAGAGATGATATTAGTAGTATGAATATTTTTTTAGGTTGCATAATGTGGTACATAGTTACAATATACAGCAGCGAATTTTACAACGAAATTGAGAGTTTAATAGTACAACTTAGATACGTGGAAATCTAGGCTATCGCTTTTCTCCAGATATTTAATTTTTTAAACGCCTCAAGCATGCGAGACCCGTACCAGCTAAACCATTCTCCCTCAACTGTCAATATACGGGTATCGGGCAATTCCTGCTCTACTTCTTCGATATGCTTCTGTTTAAATGGATAAGGTTCGCTGCTCAGCAATACAAGGTCCGGAGCTCTCTGTTTTATATTTTGCAGTGTTATTTTAGGATACCGTGTCTGATCGTCAAATACATTTTCCAGGTTCCAGTGGCTCATTACGTCGTGTATATAGGTGTCGGCCCCGACTGTCATCCAGGGATCGCGCCAGATCAGATAAGCCACACGAAGTGGGGGCTCATCAGGACATTGATTGAGCTGCTCCGTAATCTGAGTAGTTAGTTGATTCGCTTCTGCCTCCGCCTCAAACAGTTTGCCCAGCTGGTGGATTGTAATCAAAGCATCCTCTATTGTAGCGATATCGGTCAGATGTACCTGGAAGTCCTCCCCTAGTTTTTCAATATCTTCTTTCCTGTTTTCCTCCCTGTTTGCCAGGATGAAGTCGGGATCCACTTTTTTGATTTCGTCTAGCCGGGGATTTTTTGTGCCTCCGATAATCGGGATCTCCTGTACCTCCTTTTCGGGATGAACGCAAAACCGTGTACGGCCTTCAAGCCGCTTTTTTAGTCCCAGGCAAATTAAAAGTTCTGTCAGACTGGGAACCAGACTGATAATCCTATTAAAAGATTCTGCCATGAATATATAAGGTGATATCAATTTTATATTAAGACAGGTCGAATCTGTCTACTCTTCAAAACAACCAATTAACCCGGATTATTCACCAAGAAATTTGGTTGTGCACAAGGCGAAGGGGAAATGGCCGCGGAACGGTACGTTTGTACCTTGAGCAGGTCATTTTTACTTCAACGAAGTGCACGGCCTAATTTCGTAGCCGTTTGCTACCGTACTCGAATTTGAGCTGCAGGTAATGTTCGATATATGAAATAATAACAATGGCTTAAAATTCAGTTTTTACTATTTCGTGAATAATTCGGATTAGATTTCCAGAAATCCTCATGCGAGGTACCAATACGATTATCAGCGGATGTCCATTTTAAAACCGCCGTACGATAGATTCCACCTGTCGCCCGTAATGTCCACCGAACAGGTTGGTGTGTACCAGCAGCGGATACAGGTTATAAATATCCTTGCGGTCTTTAAAACCTGGATGAAGGGACCATGCCTCATTATAGGCGTTGTAGAAATCAGACGAAAATCCACCAAACATGTGTGTAAACGCTATTTCTATTTCCCTGTTCCCGTAATACACTGCCGGATCGTAGATGGTAGCCATCCCCCCGGAATCAAAAAAGTAGTTGCCGCCCCAGAGATCGCCGTGCAGCAGGCTGGGCGGTTCATCCGGAAATATTTTGGAAAGCTTGCTATACATGCTCTTGAAAGAGGAGCTGATTCCCGAAGATAGCTTTCCTGCATCCAGCGCCATCTTCAATTGGGGTTCCATCCGTTCATCGATAAAAAAATCGGTCCACTCATCATGCCAGCTATTCGACTGCGGTAACTTGCCGATATAATTGTTGTGATCCAGCCCGAACTGTTTTTTGGTATTCTTGTGCTGTCTGGCCAGCTCGCGCCCGAAATGTTCCGATGAAGTGGCCCCTGCACTGCCTTCCTCAATGTATTCCAGCAACAGGTAACCTATATTATTGCTATATGTATCCTGATCAATGACTTTAGGAACAACAAGATCCGTGCCTGCCGCCCGAAGCAGATCCAATCCTTTAACTTCTTTGACAAACAGGTCCGGGTCGGCCGTTGTATTCCATTTCAAAAAAGAGGTGCCGCTGTTTTGTAATTCTACTAAAGCCGCTTGGTTAATACTGCCACCTGAAGCCTGCCTGCTGGATATTATTGACTGTCCGGTTTTTTTCTCGATATGTTCTCTCAGTGAATCTGGTAGCATTGTGATAGTTTTAAATTATGAGTCCTGAGTGGTAGGCTAGATCAAAAGCGTGGAAATATTACTCGCATTAACTCCCCTCATTCTACATCATTTCTCAATCTGTTGCTCCAATTCATCCAGAAGGGACTCACAGCTTCGCTTTACAACCTGGAATACATTTTCAAAGCCCTGCATGCCGCCGTAATAGGGGTCGGGTACAGCTCCGTCATCGGGCTGGGGATCGAATGAGCGCATCAGGGCTACTTTTTGTTCAAACCGGTTTTTGCGGTCCAGACTTTTCACATTATTAAGGTTGTCGTGATCCATTGTAAGAATCAGATCATAATATTCCAGGTCGGAATACTCGAACTTGCGAGAGCGGGAGTGTAGCTCAACGCCGTGCTTTCTGGCTACCTGCTGGCTATTGCTGTTGGCTGTTTCTCCCACATGATAAGCGGAAGTACCCGCCGAGTCGATCTCAAAATAGGATTGTAATCCACGTTCATTTACAAGATGCTGTAATACCCCCTCGGCAGTGGGACTCCGGCAGATGTTACCCAGGCAAACAAAAACGATTTTATACGGATTGTCTTTGGTTATTTCCTTCTGTAAAGCTTGTTCCATTGGTTGTAATAAATGTTCTGTGCTTAGTTATTATTTTTTTTCTTGGTTTTCAGAAAGCAACATTATTTACGTGATATCGTCGAAACACGTCATTCCGGATGCTGACAGGAGTCAAAAAATACTACTCCTGAATCAAACCTCTAAAAAAGATATGAAGCCCCTTCCGTTTCATCAGCCTTGATTGTTTGCGGTTCAACCTGTTTTATTTCTTGATTGTTCAGAACATTTAAAGCGAAATAATATGAACTGAACGATCAAAACTTGTATCTTAAGCGCTATTTTACAAAACAATCGTGCTATTTTACATCGATTTCAATCAACGAATTGAACGTGAAAGTTTGTATATTTTAGGTTTTCAATAAAAAATTGTCGACCAAAATCGACCTTATGGCTAAACAGTTTGAAGAAGTAAAACAATTGAATTTTTCCAAACTTGAGGTTGAAACACTCAAGTGGTGGAAGGAAAATAATATTTTTGAAAAGAGTCTTACAACCCGCGAAGAGGGGATCCCGTTTACCTTCTACGAGGGCCCTCCCACCGCCAATGGAAAGCCGGGAATCCACCATGTGATGTCTCGCACAGTTAAAGATCTTTTTTGCCGTTACAAAACCTTGAAAGGATATAAAGTTGAACGAAAAGCGGGATGGGACACCCACGGTCTACCGGTTGAGATAGAGGTGGAAAAGGAACTGGATCTTGAAGGCCGCACCCAGGTTGAAGAGTACGGAATATCGAAATACAACGACCATTGCCGCAAAAGTGTACTGAAGTACAAAGATCTCTGGGATCGGTTAACCAACCGTATGGCCTACTGGGTAGATCTTGACGATCCCTATGTAACATTTGAGAATGACTACATTGAATCAATATGGTGGGCGTTTAAAACCCTCTATGACAAGGGACTGGTTTACCAGGGGTATAAAATTCAGTGGTATTCGCCAGGCAGCGGAACGGTATTATCTTCGCACGAAGTAAGCCTGGGATATGAAGAAGTACAGGACCCTTCCATATTCGTGAAGTTTCAGCTGCGGATGTCGGAAGACACCTACTTTCTGGCCTGGACTACTACTCCCTGGACCATCGTCTCAAATATGGCGCTGGCAGTGAATCCTGAGCTGGATTACGCCAAAATAAGGCTTTCAGAGGGTGACCGTACCGAGTTCTACATTCTTGCCAAAGACTGTATTGATGAAAATATCGATCACGAATATGAAATTGTTGAGGAGTTCAAGGGCAAAGAACTCATTGGCTGGACCTATGACCCTGTTTTTGAATACGCGTTGGAAGAATATGACAAGGATGATGCCTGGAGAGTTATTTCGGCTGATTATGTTACCACCGAAGAGGGTACCGGCGTAGTACATATCGCCCCCGCTTTTGGTGCCGATGACTACGATACATGCCAGGAAGCCGATATCCCGATGTTTAATCCCATTGACGAGGATGGTAAATTTACCGAACAGGCCCCCGATTATGAAGGCCAGTGGTTTAAGGATGCCGACAAGGAGATCGCCCGCGCAATTAAGGACAAGTACCTGATGTACAAGCACGAAACCTATGTGCACAATTACCCGTTTGATTGGCGCAAAGGTACACCGCTTATGTCATACCCGGTCGAATCCTGGTTTATCCGTACTACCGATGTTAAGGACAAGATGGTGAAGTACAACGCTGAAGATATAAACTGGAAACCGCCCAGTACGGGGAGCGGTCGGTTTGGCACCTGGCTTGAAAACAATGTAGACTGGGCGATATCCCGACAGCGGTACTGGGGGACCCCAATTCCATTGTGGGTCAGTGATAAAAATCCGGAGTATGTCGAATGTATTGGCAGTGTGGAAGAGCTGAAGAAAAAGGCCGGTCTTTCTGATGATGTTGAGATCGATCTGCATCGTCCTCACATCGATGAGATCACGTGGAAAGGTCCAAACGGCGGTACCATGCGACGCGTTCCCGATCTGCTGGATGTATGGTTTGATTCAGGAGCGATGCCGTTTGCCCAGTGGCACTATCCGTTTGAAAACAAAGACCGGTTCAAGACAAACTTTCCGGCTGATTTTATCGCAGAGGGCGTCGACCAGACGCGTGGCTGGTTCTATACGCTGCACGCACTGGGAACGATGCTTTTCGACAAGCCGGCCTATAAAAATGTTGTGTCTAACGGTCTTGTGCTCGATGAGGACGGCAATAAGATGAGTAAGTCGAAAGGCAATACGGTAGAACCTTTCGAGGTGATCCAGGAGTACGGAGCCGACACGGTTCGCTGGTACATGATGAGCAACTCATCACCCTGGGAAAACCTGAAATTCAGCGAAGAGGGTCTGCAGGAAACTCAGCGCAAGTTTTTTAATACGCTGGTTAATACCTATTCGTTCTTTGCCATGTACGCCAATATTGACGGCTTTGTCTATTCGGGAGCTCCTATCCCCGCGGCCGACCGACTGGAAATGGATCGCTGGGTTATTTCACGACTGAACAGCGTGGTCAAGCAAGTGGATGAATTCCTGGATGATTACGAACCGACCAAAGCCGCCCGAGAAATAGAAGAATTTGTTGAAGAGCTCAGTAACTGGTATGTTCGTCGTAATCGACGTCGATTTTGGAAAGAGGGTAAAAGCCTGGATAAGACAGCGGCTTATCAAACATTGTTCGAGTGCCTGCTGGATGTTGCCAAGCTGATTAGCCCGATAGCACCTTTCCTGGGCGAATGGTTGTTTCAACGGCTTAACGAGGTGACCGGAGAAGATGAAGAGTCGGTGCACATTTCGTTTTATCCGACTGTGGAAGAGACGGCTATAGACAAAGCACTGGAACACCGGATGCAGATCGCAAGGCAGATCTCTTCTATGGTGTTGAGTCTGCGAAATCGAATTGAGATCAATGTCCGGCAACCACTACAGCGCATTATTCTGCCCATTGATGATGAGGAGGAGCGGCAAGCCGTCGAATCGGTA
>JBEPXS010000216.1:0-6298 GCA_041641755.1 Balneolaceae bacterium | reverse complement strand
TTATTCTGAAAAACCAGCCTCCGCTGCTGCCGTCTTCACTCAAAATGTCGTCTGTGCGGAACCGGTCAAACTGAGTCGCAAGCATATCAAAAACGGGAAAGCGCAGGCTATTGTCGTCAACTCCGGTAACGCCAACGCCTGCACCGGCGATGAAGGGTACCGGGGTGCAGTGGCTATGGCCGAGCGAACTGCCGAACTACTGGATATTCCCGTCGAAGAGGTCTTGGTTGCCTCTACCGGTCTCATTGGAGAGCCTTTCCCGACCGAAAAAGTGCTGGAAGGAATTGAGACCAGTGTTAAAAAACTTTCTGACCGTGACATGGCGGGTTCGCTCTGCGCTAACGCCATCCTCACCACCGATACATTTGCCAAAGAGGGATTCACCGAATTTGAGATTAACGGAACTACCATCAACATGGCGGGTATCGCCAAGGGCTCCGGTATGATCCATCCCAACATGGGGACGATGCTGGCATTCATAACCTGTGATTTGGCTATTGACTCGAAGTTACTGAATGAAGCACTGCGTGAAGCGGTAAACAAGAGCTTCAACATGATTACCGTTGACGGCGACACCTCTACCAACGACATGGTGGCCGTTATGTGCAACGGTATGGCAGAAAATGAGATCATCACCTCCAGGGATGAAAATTACGAGCGCTTTTATACCCATCTCGAACAGCTCTGTACTCACTTGGCCAAACTCATTGTTTCGGATGGAGAGGGTTCAACCAAACTGGTGGAATATCAGGTAAAAGGAGCCAACACCGAAGAAGACGCCCGTAAGATTGTCCGTACCGTTTCTGACTCAAGCCTGGTTAAAACGGCTATCTTCGGAACCGATCCGAACTGGGGACGCATTATGGGAGCAGCCGGACGCGCCGGTGCTGATTTTGATCCTGAAAAGGTAGATCTCTATATCGGGTCCAACCCTGAAAAGTGTGTGCAAATTCTCAAAAACGGACAACCACTGGATAATAAACGCTCGGAGGTTAAGAATGAGATGAAATCATCAAATATTACGGTCATCCTGGATCTTAATGTGGGTTCCGCCGAGGCCACCGGCTGGGGCTGCGATCTCTCCTACGAGTATATCCGCATTAACGCCGAGTATACGACGTAGATTGGAGCACAAATTATTAAATGTCAGTTCGATATAATTACTGAAGTTAACGCAAACTCTTAAACTCCTACTTAAGGAGTCATCTTGTAAAGGAGAGATCTTTGTTGAAAAGGCATGCCCATGGATACAAAGATTTCTCATTCCGCAGGCTCCATTCGAGATGACTGGGAATAGCATTTGTTTCTATTTTTATGTCGAACTGACGTTATTTAGAAGAGTTAGTCATACTATTCTTCTCCTTGTCCTATTGCATAAAAAGCTAGATACGGATGTTAGTTGACCCCTAGTTTTTCCAGATCCAGCATGGTATCCGGCTTCTGGCTGCCCTTTCCTTTCAGGTACTTGTTAAACCAACGAAGCATCCGCAGGTTATAGTCAAAACGGGCAGTGGCGTGGGCATTACCGTGGCCCTCTCCAGGGTACAGTACCAATCGCACAGGGGTGTCGGTGCGGGTTTTCAGATGACGGTACATTTCGTAGGATTGTCCAGGATCTACGCGGGTGTCTTCCTTGCCGGCCATGATAAGAAGGGGAGTTTTAGCATCCCCCGCATGATAGATAGGACTGCGTTCGAGAAAAAATTGATAGTCCTCCCAGATACGCTGCCGGGCATGCACCAGGTACAACTCTTCCGGGATATCGCTGGTTCCCCATTTGGAGATATTGTCACTGATCCCCACAAACATCACACCCGCGGCAAAGCGGTCGGTGTATTTGGTGGAAAGCCAGCCGGTGGCATACCCGCCATAGGAACCACCGGTAACGCCTATCTGATCGGGATCGGCAATTCCCTCTTCAATCAGATAATCGACACCGTCCACAATATCATCAAACTCGGCCCCGGCCAGATCACCCTGGCTGCTCATGGCAAAATCTACTCCGCGGCCGGTGCTTCCACGGTAGTTTGGATAGAATACCGCGTAACCATGAGCCGCCCCTACCTGGCCTGCATCATCATAGGAGGTTATCCAGCCGTTGTTGAAGTGGCTCTCGGGTCCCCCATGTACTACTGTAATCAACGGGTAACGTGTTCCTTCCTGGTAGTCCAGCGGGTAGATCAACAATCCCTGAATCTCTTTACCGTCACGTGCCGGGTAGGTGATTATCTCCTGTCGACCCAGTTTAACGTCATCCAGCCAGGGATTACTATTCGTCACTCTCTCGGGCGACGTACTATTATTTTCCATCAGGTACAGTTCATCAGGATGGCTGGGGGCATCGGCCACAAAAGCCACGGTGCCATTGTCCGATCGTGCAAATTCACCCAGGACGGGCCCGCCGGTATCAACAATAGTTTTCCTGTCAGAACCATCTGCATTGATTGATCCGTATGTAGACCACACTCCCTTGCTGGCCAGGTAGTGAAGTGTGTTATTGCTCGTCCAGGTAAACTGTTCAAACTGGCCTTTGTATTCAGGTTTGAGGTTATTGGGAGTTCCTCCCTCAGCGGAAACGACAAATAGTCGGCCATCTATGGTATCGTGGATGTTGGCTCCTGCAATCATGGCGAGCCGCTTTCCGTCGGGACTCCATGCTATCTGTCCGAGCTTACCTTGGTGGTCAACCTTGCCCAATACCTTTTCCCCGGTATCATTTACAATGTATACGTGTTGGTGCATGTAATAGTCGTCCACCAGTGGAGTTGGTGCTGCTGCAATCGCTAATCGCTTACCCTCCGGACCCCATTGCACTTGGTATAAGGATCCATCCACTTGAACTCGGTGAGGTTCATGATCCGACTTTGCTACATTGGTGAGGTAGCCGCGCCTCTGCACCAGGTTTTCTTCGTAAACTTCTGGTTTGTAAGGCAGGTCGGTTTCTTCTTTATCAACAGGTTCATCTGCCAAAAAAGCAAGATGATCTCCGTCGGATGACCAATCGTAACCTATTATTGAAGTTTTAAACGAATATAGTTTTTGTGCTTCACCACCATCCAGTGAAATTTCATAAAGCGAAGTGAGATCATCGCCATTCTTGCTGGTCAAAAATGTCAGTGAATTGTGATTGGGGCGAAAATGGACCGAACTCACACTTGCATCAGTAAAATATGGGACTGAGCTACCATCTTGTCTGTTATACAGATATAAGTGATAAGTAGCCGTTTTATTTTTCTTTGTCGGATCTGCCGGAACCCGCAGCGTATAGGCGATGTTGTTTCCATTTGAGGATATGACCACATCCCCCACACTCTTAATCTTTGCAACCTGCTGTGGAGTTAAACCCTGCTGCGATTGAGCTGTTGCACTGATATCAACAAAAAATAATAGAAAGAATACAGATAGCACTGTTGGAATCAGCTGACGTAATTTTCTACTTAACTTCATGTTTCTCCCGATCTGTTTTTGTTTATAAATTGGATTTAATAACAAAAGAAGGTAGCTCCATAATTCAGTTTGAAAAACTGACTATTTGCTTAGAATTATAGAGTTTCAAAGATAAAATCTGTTAACTTAAAGTTATGCAAAACGAATTCCTCAACGTCTTTCCAAGGTTTACTGATAGTAACGAGGTGGAGAAGTATATCGAGCAGAGTAATGTCCTCGAGATTTCAAAAAACTCAGAACTACTCAACTTTGGGTCAATCATTCGGGTGGTCCCATTTGTACTCGATGGAGCAGTGAAAGTAATGAGGGACGATCGAGAAGGCCATGAGCTCTATTTATATCATATTCATCCCGGAGAGAGTTGCGCTATGACTCTGAACAGTACTCTGTCAAGAGAAAAAAGCCAGGTTAAAGCCATTACACTTGAAAAAACAAAACTGCTTGCCGTACCTGTTCAGGTAATTCACAAGTGGTATCAATCTGATCCGGTTTTTAGAAATTTCGTGCTCACCACCTACCAACAACGTTTTCAGGAGCTGCTGCAAACACTGGACCAGGTTACCTTTCAGCATATCGACACGCGGCTGAATCGGCTCCTTAGGGATCGCTCCCAAGCTCTCGACCGTAAAACTTTACGGATCACTCATCAGGAATTGGCTGATGAGTTGAACAGCTCCCGGGAGGTAATCTCCCGCCTTCTAAAACAGATGGAAAGCAAAGGAATGGTAGAGCTGGGGAGGAATCGGATTAAAATAATCGACCTTATGTGATCTTAGTCACTGAAGTTTTACAAAGACTACCCTATTCTTATCTAAGAACTAAAAACTACAATTATCTAAAAGGAACTCACTATGAAAAAGAATATGGGTAACATTGATCGAACATTGCGAACTCTCCTGGCTATCGTTTTTGCGGTTTTATATTACACTGAAGTTATTTCGGGAACATTTGGCATAGTGCTGATTGTACTGGCTATAATTTTTCTGCTTACCAGCCTTGTCAGTTTCTGTCCGCTGTATGCACCTTTCGGTCTGAGTACTTGTAAGAAAGAAACTGCCTGATTTAGAAGTGCCTAACTTCGGCTTCTTATTTCTTCGTCAAGGAGAGTAATGCCTTATCAAGACGCTGATAAATTTGATCTGCATTTACAGAGGTTTCATCTGCTTCAAGAAGATGGGCTGGATAAGTACCGTCATAGATATCACAACGGGTCGAGTGAACAATCTTTGAAGATTCATCTTTCCTGGTATCTCCCTCACCAACATTCTTCTTTTCACTGGTGCCCATTAGGATTGAGCGGGACTCATTCAACGCCGTGGCGGCCTTATGGTTTTCCCCGGCTTTCCATGAAAGATAACCCTGCAAAAAAATCGCTTCTGCACTTCTGAAATTACTTGCTACCACATCGTTCAGTTGTTCTTCAGCCTGTTTTGTATTCTTTTTGATCAAATTAATCTTTGCTAATTGAAGCAGGGGCCCCGTCTCTTCACGATTGAGTTCCAATGCCCTTCGAAACTGTGCAGTTGCAGTATCCAAATCATAACTATCATTTTTCGTATCCGGACAGCTATACAAAATTCCCAGTTGTGAATGACCCCGTGAACTCGCAGCATTAAGGGTTGTGAGTTTTTTCCAGGCTTTTTCTGCCTCTCTGTAATTTCCCAGTACCAGGTTCATATTCCCGTAATAATACAAGGCATTTTGATGCTCAGGATTCAGTTCCAGAGCCTTTTTATACTGATCTGACGCCTGCCGGTGTTTCCCTGAAGTTCGCAGGTCAGTCGCCTCATGATATCTGTCCCAGAAATTTATTACCATCGACCGTTTGCTGTCCTCAACTTTTGTCATCTCCGAATCTTGTTGTGGATCCTCTGGAATATTCTTAACCAAGGTTATACCCAGAAAAGCCACACCCAAAAGAATAAATATAACGATAAGCCCTTTCTTCATAACTTTCCTCTACCTGCTGCTTTTCAACGTAGTTAATTCTTCGGTCCCTTCAGTCACTTCAAGCAGTTGATTAGGTTTTATATTCTGATGAATATCCTTTCCACCCCGGGGCCAGATGATCTCCAGTGTATCAACCAGTTGACTTTCGCCTATACCGAAATGCTGTATCCGGCTGTTTTGAGAAAGGTAAGAACTTTGCGCTCCCACCTGACGCATTTGTACCTGTCCATCCGAAACCATACGAAGCTGAGCTCCTATGGCCGACTGGTTGCTTTCTGTCCCCGACAATCGGACGGCAAGCCAGTTGTTACCGAGATTATTTTCATTTTCCAACAAGATCCCGGGCCCGCCGTGATTGACCAAAAAAAGGTCAATATCCCCGTCACGATCATAGTCTGCAAAAGCGGCTCCACGTCCAACATACTCTTCAGTAAAATAGCTGCCGCTTTTAGCTGTAACATCGTAAAACCCATCCTTTCTTCCGGCATTCCAGTAAACCTGGTCTGGCATTGCTTTTAGCTTCTCCGGATTTTCTGCTTTCTGAAACGTGCTTCCGTTGGCTATATAAAGATCCAGGAAACCATCCATATCCAAATCTATAAAAGACGTTGCCCAGGCGATGAAATCTAACGAAGACTGACCCAGGCCGTGGATTGCGGAGTCATCTTTAAATTTGAGTGCCTGACCCGTTCTGCTTCGCAAAGTATCATTCCAGCGATTTGTGTAGAGAGCATTTTCCTGGGCTATCCAATGGGTGATGAAGAGATCCATATCCAGGTCGTTATCCCAATCACCAGTAGCTATACCCATCGCGCCCCGGTAATCTGCCACATGGGCACTGTGACTAACGTTTTCAAACGTACCATTTTGCTTGTTCAGATATAAGACATTATCGGACACA
>JBEPXS010000215.1:0-6301 GCA_041641755.1 Balneolaceae bacterium | reverse complement strand
GAGGTCGCATACGAGCTGGATAATATCCGGGAGGAGCAGCGAAAAGAGCTGCACATCGATATTGAACCGGAACCGGATTGCTTGCTGGAGAATACCCGGGAAACCATCGATTATTTTGAAAACTGGCTCTATAAAGCGGGGGCTGCCCACCTGGCAGTTGAACACGCACTTTCCCAGGAGGAGGCGATTCTGATGATCAGACGCCATATCAGGATCTGTTACGATACCTGCCATTTCGCAGTGGAGTATGAAGAGCCTGCTGAGGCGATTGAGCGGTTTAAAAATGCGGGCATTGATATCGGTAAGGTACAGATCAGCGCAGCACTGAAAGTTGACTTGTCCAACCCTTCCAATTCTGCTGAAGAGGTGAGCTCTAAACTCAAACCTTTTGAAGAAGACACCTATCTGCATCAGGTGATTGAACGCCACGGAGATGGAACGTTTAAGCACTATCCTGACCTCTCGGATGCCCTGCGTGACGGTGAGCTTTCGGAGGCCAAAGAATGGCGTATCCATTATCATGTACCGATTTTTGTGGATAAGTTTGGTCATCTGAATTCCACACAAGATGATATTATTCGGAGTCTGGATCTTCTGATGGAAGGTGAGTGCAACCACTTTGAGATAGAAACATATACCTGGGAGGTACTGCCATCGGAGTTGAAAGAAAATCTGCTTGACTCTATTGAACGAGAATTCCGCTGGGTGCTGGATCAGATCTGACACTAATCAGGGACTTAAATACAACAAACACTGGTTATGCACAAGACAGCTGTATTGAATATTGTCGGGTTAACGCCCGATCTTATCGGGGAACATACACCGTTTTTATCGGGCTGGCTTTCGGAAGGACAGATGTCGTCGGTGGACTCGGTGCTGCCGGCGGTAACCTGTTCGGTACAGGCGACCTACCTGACCGGGATGTTACCAGAAGAGCATGGTATCGTAGGAAATGGCTGGTACTTTCGGGAGATGGATGAGATCAAGTTCTGGCGACAATCCAACAAGTTGATACAGGCACCTAAAATTTGGGATGAAGCCCGCAAAGTGGACCCTGAATTCACCTGTGCCAACCTGTTTTGGTGGTACAACATGAACTCCTCTGTTGATTACCTCGTAACCCCCCGACCCATTTATCGGGCCGACGGGGTTAAAATTCCGGATATCCTCACCAAGCCGATGATCCTCAGGGATATCCTGCAGGATAAATTGGGACAGTTTCCCCTGTTCAACTTTTGGGGACCGAATACGAGCATATACGCCAGCGAGTGGATCGCCGATTCAGCTAAACTGGTGGAGGAGGAATATGATCCCACGCTATCGTTGATCTACATTCCACACTTGGATTATAACCTGCAACGGATCGGTCCTGAAGATCCCGGTATTGAGAAGGATCTGCGGGAGTTAGATACCCTTTGCAGAGATTTGATCGGGTTTTATGAAGAACGCGGTATCCGTGTTGTACTGCTTTCTGAATATGGCATCAGGTCTGTAAATCGTCCGGTTTCATTGAATCGGGTTCTACGTGAATACGGCTATATAACGGTTCGAGAGGAGATGGGAGGAGAGGTCCTTATCCCAGGTTCCAGCAGGGCTTTTGCAGTTGCAGACCACCAGGTGGCCCATATCTATATTGACAATGAAGAGGATGTTCAACCACTGAAAAAACTACTGAAGGATGTAGAAGGTGTAGAGGAGATACTGGATGAAAAAGGAAAAAAAGAACACGGACTTGATCACTACCGGTCGGGTGAGCTGGTGGCCGTTGCCGAACCGGACGCCTGGTTTACCTACTACTACTGGCTGGATGATGAGAGGGCGCCTGATTTTGCACCAACGGTCGATATCCACACTAAACCGGGGTATGACCCCGCCGAACTGCTCATTGATCCTGAAATTCCCTTTCCAAAACTAAAGGCCGGGTTCAGACTGATCCAGAAAAAACTCGGGTTTCGTTACAATATGGATTTGATCCCGATAGAGGGAGAAGGGGTAAAGGGATCACATGGACGTAAAGAGTCATCGGCTGGGTTGCGACCGATAGTTGCATCGCAAAATCCAGAGTTTATTCAGAATATGGAAAATGGTGGCATTGTTGATCCGACTTCTGTTTTCGATGTAATCATGCGTCATTTGAAGTTATAAAATAGCTCTCTTGATTTATCTGCGGTATAAATTGAGATTATGTCGGTTTTGCAAAGTCCTCTACAAGTAAAAAAAGAGCCTGATGAATCAGATCCACCAGGCTCAAATATTATTTATTTTTTAAAAAGGAATTATTCTCCCTTCAGTTGACTCAAAAATTCTACCAGATCCCGCATTTGGTTCTTTGAGAGTATATCGTTCATTGGGAACATAGCCGAGGGTGAATTGGTACGTTCGGTAATCCGCTCTTTTTCGATCTTGTGTGTTTCGCCGTCACTGGATTGAAGGGCCACGTAAGAATCGGTTTCCTCTTTGAGAACTCCCTGTTGGGACTCTCCATTTTCTAAAGTTACGGAAATAGAACCATACCCGGGAGCAATACGTGCACCGGGATCTACCATCGAATCTAACAACTGTTCCCGTGACAGCTGGTTACCGATAGTTGCCAGGTCAGGCCCCACGTCACCGCCTCTTCCGTCTACAGCATGGCAGCGGATGCACTGAGCAGATTCATTCCGGTAGAATATTTGTGCCCCTTCTCTGGCGTTACCGCCGGACAGTGCTTCACTGTATTTAGCCACCATGTCATCTTCAGGCTTACCTGACTGGTATTGATCAAGTAGTGCCTGTAGGTTACCGGATGTTGAATTCTCTGCGGCCTGGATGAGCTCCAGTTGGATTTCACCAGGGACTTCTCCGTTGATCAGTTTTGTGAGCTGATTTTCGAGTATCTCATTGGCGGCTTCATGTTCCATCTCACCAAGAGCTTGAATGGCACTTTGCTGTTCAACGAAAGATCCGCTTCCCAATACAGAGGAAAGGAGAGTTACTTTTTGTTGAGCAGGAGTCTCGAGGGTAGGAATAATTCCAAGCGCGGTCATTCTAACCGGCTGCTGATTACTTTCCAGTGCATTAGCCACAGCCTGATCCATATTGTCATACTGAAGAGAATCAAGAGCGTTTAATGCTGCTATTTTAACGTCAGCAGAAGGATCGTCATTAATTAAATCAGACAGGGTGGAAGTAGCTGAATCATATTGCAATGAACCGGCTGCTTCTACTACAGCAACCCGTAACGACTCCGCACCACCATTTAAGATCGGGTCTATGATGGAAGCGAGTGCATCAACTGCTGCCGATCGGTCGTTTTGAATCTCCCCTCGATAACGTCCGGTTACCCGATCCAGGATCGAAGGTTCCGGCCAGACGGAGAGGGTGGCAATAGCTTCGGCCCGCAGTGTTTCCGGGGCCGTTTGACGGGTGGCAAAAGATGCCAGGCGAT
Organism: Balneolaceae bacterium; assembly: GCA_041641755.1. Taxonomy (GTDB): domain Bacteria; phylum Bacteroidota; class Rhodothermia; order Balneolales; family Balneolaceae; genus JAMQKA01. The sequence continues at coordinate 2,874 of JBEPXS010000215.1, read as the reverse complement.
CGGCATCCTCGGCTGTACCATTATAGAGATTCGCATTAATAGCACGTCGTATTAAAGGTTCATTCACAAATTTTTCCTGGTCCAGTATTTTAGCGAGGGCAGGGAGCGCCTCTTTGACCATGGCATCGTCGTTAATAGCCCGTGCAGCGTTAGTTACAACAAATTCACTTTCATCGTCGAGGAAGTCGGCCAGTGCAGGATCTTCAAGCCGGCGCAGTGCCACAACAGCTCCAATTCTAACTGCCTCCGATGGGTGTTCGGCAAGATCTGCCAGCGCTTCTCTATTACCAATACGGGCAAGTGCAATAGCTCCACCATGCCGCAGGTAAACATCCTCATCATTATTGGCTTCCAGCATCGATATGATCGGTTGTACCGCGGGGCCGTGTTCCATACGTCCCAAGGCCTCGGTAGCAAAGAATTGCACTCTCAGTGATTCATCTTTAAGCAGGGGGATGATGGCATTTGTCGCTTTTTTATACTTTACATCGCCGAGTAGCTTCGCTGCCTGGGCGCGTACTTCCGGATCATTGTCATCAAGAAAATCTACAATAGGTTTAATCTGCTCAATCTCTTCACGCGCCAGTTGACCGATGCCCCACATGCCGTGCAGGCGGGCCAGTTGGTGATCGGTCTGGTTGGCTGCTTCCAGCAGAACCTGATCGGCTCCCCGATTGGCCAGCTCAAACTGTGCCTTCATGCGAACCCTCATATCTTCATGTGACAGTAGCCCGGAAAGATCACCTTCAGGTTTTGATTCAAAACTTTCTCCAAGCAGCTGTTCCGTCTCTTTTCGAATTTGGGAATTGGTCTCCGAGGGAACATCCACTTTCCAGATGCGTCCCCTTTCAGGGGTATCCCAGCCCTCAATCCAGTCAGCAAAGTAGAGACTTCCATCCGGTCCGAAGTCCACACCCGTGGCCAGGATACCTTCCACAACGGGCTGGTCAGATTTTAATTCAAAAGAAGCTCCTTTAGGATCAAGGGTAAAACCATGAATAGCCGATCGGGCCGGTGAGCCGGTAAATTCAGCGATGAAAAAGTGTTCGTCCCATTTATCCGACAGAGCCGTACCGGGATTATAGGCCATTCCGGTCGGACCACTGTGATAAGGAGCGATCGGCGGAAGGAGATGGGCTGCCTGGTTTTCGAAACGTGGTTTGTAGTAATCCTCATCCATCCAGACTTTGTATTCGTTATTCTTCTCGTCAATATATTTGCCGAACTGCCAGTTGGTTCTCCAACCACTGTCCGAACCGTTGACAAGATACACCAATCGTTCATGCTCACCGGCATGGTCGCCGTCATTGTCCACTGAAATGAGGTTGCCGTACTTATCAAATACAAACTCATGGGTATTTCGGACGCCGTGGGCAAAGACCTCAAAGTTACTGCCATCCGGATCGGATCGGAAAATGGCTCCACGGTTGGGATTCTTCCACTGTTTACCGTCCGGCCCAATAATATTGGAGCCGATATCTCCAATACCCCAATAAATTCGACCATCCGGGGCAACGGTAGCTCCGGACATACCATGTCCACTGAATCCGATATGTACCATGTAGCCGCTGCTGATTGAGGTTTTTGTATCGGCCATGCCGTCGCCGTCAGTGTCGGTTGTTCTCCACATGTCAGGAGCAACGCCAACAAAAACGTCGCCGTTATGAGAAAGGACTGCACCCGCTACATCCGTTATTTCTGTACTGAAATCGCGTATATAGAGTTGTGAACGATCCGCGATACCATCACCCGAACGATCTTCCACGGTATAAATCTCTTCCTGCTCAACGGTCAGATCCCTCCAGTCATGGGAACCGTCCCCGTTGTGATCGGTAAGCCACTCATTCTGTTCGCTGCGTTCCGGAGCAAGTTCTTCATGCAAAAACTCTTTTCGATCCTCAACCTCATCCCACGTCATCGATTCAATCATCCAGTCGCGATGGCCCCGGATATCGAATTCAGAACTGGTACTACGCTGGGTAACATTGATATATGCACGACCCTTGTTGTCGATATCTATACTAATTGGATTAGCAAGTAACTTCTCGGAGGCCCAAAGCTTGAGATCCAATCCATCTGCAAGTTGAGTTGAAACGCTGTCTCTTATCTCTTTGGCTTCTTTAGCTGCCACCTGTTCATTTATGGTCGTTATTTCCAGTTCCTGCTGTTGTTGTGAACAACCTGCAAGGCTTATAAATATGAGTCCCAGCAGTGGAATGAGGGAACTGTTTATGTAAGACAGCTTAAAATAAAATGTTTGCGATAACATGCGTTGGATTTAATTTTTGAAATTGTTGAATACGGGGTTACTGGGAAAGTTATTCCTGAAACGGCCAATCCATCTATAGATATAGGTGACTTTTGTGACCGGATAGAATATTCAATTCCAATCGTACGATCTAAAAACTTAAATAAAGCGGCTTTTATAATACAAAAATAAAGCAAGGGAATGAACTCCCGTGCTATGTTAAGATGTAAAATAATTGAAAGAATTGAGTGGACAAGCTAACTACTATTCATCACTCTCGTCATACCTTTCTTCTGATATCCACAGCGCTATCTCTCTCCAGTAGAGAGATTCAAATATAAAGAACAAAGTATGTTTTGAGACTTTTCGTTACATCTCCAACTCTGAAAAATGCAATCGAGGTAGCTATAAGAGCAAAACAGTTATCAACAATAAATAGCTGTTTGCGATCTGCATCTTCGTTAGAGACGCTAACTTTACTCATTTAAATAAGTTCATTTTACACAAAGTCCATATGATTAGCGAACATACTTCATCAAATGGCAAAAAAATGCAAACCCGTGGTATAAACAAAGTTAAGTTTGCTTGATAAAAAATGAATACAAAAACGATAATAGTTTTAAGAT
>JBEPXS010000214.1:0-6346 GCA_041641755.1 Balneolaceae bacterium | reverse complement strand
TAGCGACTGCGGCTGCTTTTCAACTAATATGGAAAACAGTCGAACCGGTCTGTGCGGGACGTCGCCTACGCCGTCCCGGTCCAGATCGTATCCTTCATAGTGACTCCAGTAATTTTTGTTAAATTCATTGTAATTCTTCATGCTATTTGTCGCCACCTCAAAACTGTTGGCGATAAAGTTATTTTCGGTAAAGATATTGTCAGTCGAGTTCGCCATCAGCTTAACCGCCCATCCATTCTGGCGGAAAGTATTGTGCCTAATTTCGTTTCGGCTGGTTGCCTCGATATACAGCCCTACCGAATTATTATAGAATTCGTTGCCAACAATTTTGCTCCTGTTAATCTCTTTAAGTAGCATGCCGTATGCCGATGATCCCCAGTTATCCTCAAACCGGTTATTGATGATCTCTACGTGAGAGGTGTACATCACCGCCACACCGCCACCATTGTCGCGGAAGGTGTTCTGCTCGTACCGGCAGTAATCCGAATACATAAAGTGGATGCCATATCGAATATTCTCCTCACTTATGTTGTTTTTTATCGTGGCCCCTTCGACGAATTCAAAGTAGAGACCATCGCGGTGACCTTTCACATAATTGCCTTCGATCCTGATGTCTTTTGAATACCAGAGGTGGATGGCGTTACCGGACTGCGTCTCACGCTTCATCGAAGCAGTTATGTGATTATTTTTAATCAGCGCATTCGAGGACTTTGCCAGGTAAATACCAAAATAATTGTCAGTCAGCGTCACATTTTCAATAACAGCTCCATCGGTCTCCTTCACCAGAATCCCGGCATAATCCTCCATAAAGCTGGTACTGGCATGCATGACCTCTATATTTTTCAGCGTCACATCATCTGCAGTTATAATGATGACGAAGCCCTTACGATTTCCGTCAATGCGTACGTCGCCTTCACCCAGAATAGTCATCTGCTTGTCAACGGTAATACTGTGCTCTTCGTAGAGGCCCTCCCTGATGATAAGGGTATCGCCCGGTTCTGCACGATCAATCCCATCCTTGATGGAGGTAATATTTCCGTTTTTTGATACTGTAATTTGATTTGCCCATACTTGCTGCGTTATAAATGCCAGCAGCAGGACTAAAAACAATCCTGTTATTTTTTTATTCGCCCACATGTTTAATCCTCGATCCTGGTTTACAATTATTACTCTGTGGTTACATTCTCATATTCATCTTCGTATTTGACACCTCTTTCCAATCCATCAGTTTCCCAGGCTTGGCCTGCAGGTGCTTTTTTGCCACCTCCTGCGATGGAAATGCCAGCAGTGATTCCCCCATCGGGCTTTTGACTACATCACTTTTCACATACTGAGCTTTCCGTGCATTCAACCACTCCCCGGATTTTTTATAATTAGTGACCCAGAGCTTGGCTCCCTCAAACTGTTCGCTATGATTCCGATAATATACTGCCAAACATTCAATAGCATCGAACTTGTAAACCTTGCCCTTTTCGGTAACCAGCTGTGATGCAAACTGACTGTCTGTAATCATCATCTTGCAGTGAGAGCATTCATCACTTCCGTAGTGAATTTCTGCCGGTTCCTGGCTACAGGCCGCAAATAATAATACCAATACTATGTACAGAACTTTTTTTATGGAAGTCATCGCCTACCTCAATTCTTTTTTACTATACAGCAACTTCAGCTTTGTCTTTAATTTCTGACTTTTCTTCGCTGTTTTCGCCGGTTTCTTTTTGGGAGTCACCCTCTTTCCACCATATCCACCCTGCTATACTCATTGATACCAGAGCTACATAAAATCCAATATGGGGCAGCGATGTAGCATTAATATTTAACAGCTGTTTGCTGCCAATAAGAGGAGGCTGGTAGGTCATACCCGGCACTTTTATAGGGGCATTGGGATTTAGGTTATGACCGTAATCATAGCCCCACAGGTAAAAATCAACCAGCCCTGCGATAGCAAAGAGTACGAAAAGACCCAACCAGATAAGCACCCATTTTCGACTACCCCAAACTGCAATTGCCACTCCCGATACAATCAGAAAACCGAATATAAAGGGCATAATCTTTAACTCAGGAATGGATTCGGGTGTAATCGGTTTCATACCAATATAGTGATTCAGTCCATTGATGTTGGCCAGGTCATGTCTCTCCTTACCCTGGATATCATTGACTGTAATATTCATGCCGATCCCTTCCGGGTACTGTGGAGCCTCCATACTGATACTCCAAATCGGGAAAAAGTATACCAATATTAACAAGAGTGCTGCTATCCCCATCCAGATTCTCTGTTGTTTATTCATAATAGTTACCTCGCGGTATTTTCCAATTTTCAAGAAGAGGAAGGGAGCTTTCACCCTCCCTTCCACAAAGGATTGAGGTCATTACTGACCTGTTCCGTAGGCGATTTCCACATCCGATCCTTCCGGGGATACTCTTACATAACCCTGCATCTCCTGGTGCAGAGCTGAACAGAAGTCCGTACAATAGAATGGAACTACTCCAACTTTCTTGGGCTCCCATTTAAGTGTTAATGTCTCACCCGGCATTATCAGCAACTCAGCATTATTAGCGCCTTTAATTGCAAAACCGTGTGGTACATCCCAGTCTTGCTCAAGGTTGGTTACATGGAAGTATACCTCGTCACCCACTTTCACACCCTCAATATTATCCGGGGTAAAGTGGCTTCTGATGGTCGTCATATAGATATGAACTTCATTGCCATCACGTTCAACTTTGGTTTGTTTCTCACTGGTAGTAGCTTCCGGATGACCGTTTTCTTCCAGCCTGTAAAATCGTTTTTGGTTTTCGATTACTTTATCTGCAGATATACCCTGCGCATAGTGCGGCTCGCCTTCTGTGGGAAAGTCGAGTAGCAGCTGCATCTTCTCACCGGATATATCAATCAGCTGCGCTGAGTGGAACATTTCAGGGCCTGTGGGCAGGTAACGATCTTTGGTAATTTTGTTTAGGGCTACCAAGTACTTTCCATCAGGATTCTGACTGTCACCACCAGGAATCATAAGGTGACCGGGAGAGTAATACACATCGATTCGATCTACGACTTCCGTATTCTCAACATTCCATTTGACAATTTCAGATGAAATAAAGGCCGTTGTATAGGCATTGCCTCTACCGTCAAACTCTGTGTGAAGGGGACCAAGACCTGGATTCTCAACTTCACCATGCAGGATGGAGTCGTACTTAAGTACTGGAATACCCATCACTTCACCTTCGTAATCTTCATTCTCAATAGCCTGCTCCATCTTGGCAAAAGAGTGTACCGGTATAACCGTTGATAGCTTACCGCCGGCTACGATATACTGTCCGGTCGGATCAACATCTACACCGTGGGGCGATTTAGGAGTTGGCAGAAAATATACGATACCCTCGAGTTCTCGGGGATCAAGTACCCGGACTTCTTTTATCGTTTCACTTTTTGCGATTCCACCTTCTTCATGGTCAATGTAGTTACGTACATGTTCCCCTGGAATCATTCTTCCTTCTCCCTGTTCTACATACTCAGCTGCTTTTCGCCAGTTTATAGCTGCGATAAAGTCTTTATCATTTTTGGAAGCGTTGATTTCAAGAAGAGTATTTGCTTCCTCACTGTTATAACTTGTGAAAAATGACCACCCATCAGAGGGGCCTTTACCGGAATGGGACAGGTCATAGTGGAATCCGGGCATCATAATCTGGAAATCGATACTCATTTTCCCTTCATCTGAGACCTTGATAAATGAAATAGTACCCTTGAAATTTTCTTTATAAGAATCAATGGATACATCCATATTTTGAAGGTTTTCTTCATCCATCGGAACGCTAAATCGGGTTGCAGCAGAAACATACTCGGTGTTTGGTGTAACAAACGAGGAAGCGTGGTTTCCGGCTGAATTTGGAATCTCGATAATTTCCTGTGTCTTGAAATCGTTAAGTCCAATTCGAGCTATACGAGGGGTGTTATTTTCATTAATAAAGACCCATCGTCCATCGGTCTCTCCATTTGTCTGTGATAACTCAGGATGATGTGCATCCCCCCAGGGAACGAAACCATGCGAAGTATTAAACATAGCTTTAGTCTCTTCACTATATCCATATCCATTTACAGGAGCTTGTGAAAAAACGGGGATGGTAAATATATGCCTTCCGGAAGGCAGGCCATATACTCCCAATTGACCGTTATAACCGCCGGAGAAGAATCCGTAGAATTCGTCATGTTCCCCAGGTGCAACATATACTTTGGATGCCGCATCCGCTGATGAGCCTATCTGTTGTCCACTTTGGCAACCTGCCAACAGCATCCCCGAAACTACCATAAGTGGTAATCCCCAGATGCGTATTAATTTATTTATCGTTTTCATAATTGTTTGATCCGTTTTTTTATCTGTTTAGTGAATGCTTATCTAAGACCTTATTTAATCTCATTTAGATCTTCGTTTTCGTTCATATATCGAAAATATTCCAAGATTGAACGAGCTTCCTCGCGACTTAAATTCTGATTTGGCATTGGTGTCATAAATTCTGCCAGCATCTTTTTGGCCTCCGGATGCTTTTTCACCATCTCAGCAGGGTTTAGTATCATATTCATAATGTATTCCGGAGAACGCCTGTCTAAGAGATCCCGCTGGGGGGGGCCAACATAGCGTTCATCAAGTTTGTGACATGCTGAACACTTTGTTTCGAACAATGCCTCACCCTCTTGAGCTAGTGACTTGTTAATTTCACCTAGACTTATTTGTTCGGTCACAGGACCTATACCGTTTTCTTGTTCAAATTCTGTGAGTCCGGTATCGTCTTTATTTGATTCGGAGCCAGCCTGCTGGTTGCCGGAGTCTTGACCACCACAACCAATCAGCAAAGCCATACCCACTATCAGAGTTGTTATTAAACTTTTCATCTTTGACCTCAATCTGCCTATCTGTTGTTTAGTATTTAATATTTAAGAGTATTTTGTCTTATTTATTAGGTCACAAACTGTGTGCCAAAAGATCCTTTTTGATAATTTATCTGGCTGAAACCGGATTATTTTAAGTGAAGAGCCAAAATAAATTCACTTTCACTCTTCTTGATCTTTGGCCGTTAACAAGTATTGCAAAATTGCAATAGCCAATTCTTTTTACTTTTGTAATCCTGCAATAGTTAATTTTTTCAGTCCCAGATAAAGCCACCTTCCGGGGTTAGTCGTAAATTCATGTCTTTGCCTTTTTGAGCAAGCTGTGTCAATGTAGTCATTTCCAACATCTGGTGAATTGAATCACGGGTTTCCGCCCACATATCATGCATGGGACAAGATTTTTCTACTCCGCATCCCGGCAAACCAAGAGCACATTCAGTTAGTAATTCCGGGCCGTCTATTGCTATTACAATCTGCATTAATGAAATATCCGCACCTGGTCTTGCCAGCTTTATACCACCGTTGGGACCTTTATATGATTCCATAAGATCTGCTGCGGAAAGCTCTTGCAATATCTTTGTTAAAAAATGGAATGAGATGTTCAACTTCTCACTCATCTGACGTATTGGTATGTACTCTCCATTATCCTGGGAAGCCAGATAGAGGGAAGCCCTGAGTCCATATACACATGATTTTGATAGCAGCATGTCAATAAAATAAAAAAGAGTCTTTTATCTTAAATTAATTCGTTTCTCGATAACAGTCAAAATTTATTTACTCTTTTTTTCTGGAAGGCTTTATGTATGTACGTGCGATGCACTTCCAAAGTGCATCGCACGTAAAAGGGACAAAAATAAGTTACCTGTGACCCTCGGACAGGTGGGAGCTTTCTTGGAGGACCTGTTTTTTACCAACGAGGATCAGGAGGCCGGAAGCCTGCAACTTAGTATCTCGATGTGGTACTATAAGTTCCCTGATTCTGTTAATTCAGGTGTTCAGACAGTCGTGATTGATGTGGAGGTCCCGAATTTTCGTGCCCGCTATATCGGGGTCAGGGATAATCACTTCGACATGATCTTCAGGTAATGACGCCACTATTGAAGCACGAAACGAAAGGTGATGGTACCCGTCTGGTTTTGTTGGGGTACGCCCGAGGGAAGTCGAGAAAACCGCCAGTTACGCAGTGTTTGAATCACTTCGCGCTCCAGTTCGGCATTCATTTTTTTGAGTGGAATCATACGACCGATTGTTCCGTCGGGCTTCACTTCAAACCGAATGGTGATGGTTGCTTCCGAGTCGGCCACGTTATCTGGCAGGGGCTGAACCATAGGCGCCCGGTCGATTTCTCCTTCAAAGCTTAGATTATAGGGGGATGATTTTTCACTTTCATTACCGGTACCCTCGTCGGCATTTACCTCTCCCTGGTTTCCCTGCGGAACTCCGCTGACCACTTCCCCCTCTTCCACGGTT
>JBEPXS010000213.1:0-6366 GCA_041641755.1 Balneolaceae bacterium | reverse complement strand
GAAGCTGAGAAACATTTAGCAGCCTTCCGGGTTAGCCCGACTGCTATTCCACCTGTTGCTTGCTTCCGTCCGCCCGGCGGCGGAAGCCTACCTGACGCTCCGCGTCCCTTTGGCACCTTAGTAAACTGGATGCAGAGTGTAAGAACCAATTTTTGGTGTAGTGGGATGATTATTACCTGGCTATCAAGCTCTGTCCAGTTCTATTTCAAATACAGAACCCCCGTTCTCTCTGTTCCGGGCATTAATCTCCCTGTCGTGCAATTCCATGATTTTTTTAGCAATAGCCAGACCGAGACCCGTCCCCCCGCTTGATCTGGAACGGCTTTTTTCAGCCCGGTAAAACCGATCAAAGATATGGGGCAGATCGTCCTCGGAAATACCGGGTCCATTATCCTTGACCTGTATGGCAACGGATGAATTCTGCGTTTCGAGTTTTATCTCAATTTGCCCACCCCGATCTGAGTACTGAATTGCATTTTCAATCAGGTTGCTCAACACCCGTTCAATCATGGCGATATCACCCTTCACCAGGGGCATACCAGATGGGCATTTGGGCTCGATTTCAATATCCTTCTCGGCGGCCTTTTGCTCAAATTTAAGGACCACATCCTGAACCAGATCACCTATCGAGAACGATTCAGTCTCCGGTTCTACCTGTTGAGTATCAAGTTTTGAAAGTTCAAAAAGCTCGTCAACCAACTTTCTCAGCCCGACGGTATTCTTCAGGATGATATTGAAATACTTTTCTCTTTTTTCGTCGCTCAATTCAGCCCCTTTAAGCAGGATTGTTTCCAGGTATCCCTGGATCGAGGCCAGCGGGCTCCTGAGATCGTGAGATACATTGGCAATAAGCTCACGCCGCAGTTTATCAGATTTTTTCAATTCTTTAACATTTTCCTGCAACGTATCGGCCATGGAATTAAAACTTTGTGCCAGCCGCCCGATCTCGTCATTGGAATCCACAGGTACCCGTTGATTCATATTTCCCTCATCAAACTTTTCTATGGTTGCAGCCATACGACGCAAGCGCCTGGTAAGAAAAGCGAACAAAATCATACCCACAATTCCCGTAACCAATAAAATGATACCAAATATCTTGAGGCTGGTCTGCAGAAAATAACTGTTTTCCAGCATGCTCAGGGCAGAGTCGTACTGTTCTCCTCCCAGGATGATATACACATATCCGGATTCCTGCCTGCCTATATCCAACTCTGCAACCGAAATCGGTTTGGTCCTGGTGGGATTTCGGGGGTCCTGTCCCAATATGAGATCCGACTGCGGATTATTCAAAAACTCGTGAACCGGCTCCATATTCACTGAATCCGTTTTTACTTCTCTCCCCTTCTCTACAAAAAAGGCTAATATTTCGCCGGCTGGGTCGAGCAGGTAGATCTCAATCCGTGGATTGACAACCATCATATCATGGATCGAACTCTTTATCCTGCTGATATCAAGTTCATCCTCCAGCTCTGCCTCAAACTCACCGGCCATATTTTCGGCCAGATTCAGGTTCAGCTTTTGGTCGGCCTGCCGTACGAACTGCATCGAGGAGTTATAGGTGATAGTAACCTGGGCAATCCCCAACGCAATAAGCAGTAACAGGAACACCAGTGACAGCTTCCAATAAAATGACTGGAAAAACCTCTTCATTTCTCGATCTCCTCCGGTTCGGCAAAGCGGTATCCCACACCCCATACAGTTTTGAGATAAGTGGGATCAGATGGATCTTTTTCAATCTTATTCCGAAGCCTGTTTATGTGTGAGTTTACGGTATGATCATATCCTTCAAATTGATATCCCCAGACCTGCTCCAACAGTTCATTACGTGAAAACGCTTTCCCTGGGTTAGCAGCAAAAAGGTGCAGTAGTTCAAACTCTTTTGGAGTCACCGAAACGGGCTTACCTGAAATGGTTACCTTTCGCTTGTCTGGCTCGATGGATAGCTCACCAATTGATAAATCATCCCTCCCCGTCTGTCTGGTATTCTCTTGCTTGTCCACTTCCACGCGCCGCAGGTTTGCTTTTATCCTTGCCAGTAACTCGCGGATACTGAACGGCTTCGTCAGGTAATCATCAGCTCCCAACTCCAGGCCCAGAACCTTGTCAAATTCCTCTGACTTGGCTGTCAGCATTAGGATAGGCGTGTTGTCATTTTCTGACCGCAATCTTTTGCAGATCTCCAGTCCATCCAGCCTGGGTAGCATCAAATCAAGAATTATCAAATCATATCGCCCGTTTTGTGCCTTTTCCAGCCCGGCTTCCCCGTCAACAGCCGTATCAAGATCATAATCCAGGTGCTCCACATTGATCTCGATCAGCTCGATGATCTCCTTATCATCTTCAATAATAAGAATCTTTTTGGTTTCCATACCTTATAGCTACTGAGCTTTCATTGAAATTACAAGTGATTTCTAAAGCAACCTAATTAACCTCTCCTCGGGTTTAGAAATAGAGTGCATACTACTTACTGGATTCCCTTTTGATAGTGTTTATTTTTTCAACGAAGAAAAAACGAACCAAAAAATTCATCGAGGTATCGTATCCCGAAAGCTTTCGGGACCCGGACCCCGAACTTCTCCTTATTCCACTGTATGTACCAGCTGACATTCTGATTTCTAGTAACTCCATCCCGTACTCAATCCTTTTATAGCATTAGATGAAAAACAGGAAGAATTTACTGTCCGAAATCGGGTTGGCTTCTCACAGGTTCAGCGTTTTGATCGTCGTCAAACCGATTGAGTTTTAAATTCTTCTTGTTTTTTTCGTCCCTTTTGGACCGTGTCCGACTACCGGCGGATCAAGCCAAAAGGGACACCACAAAAGACAGATTAAGCAAGAAATTAAACCCTCGGGCTTCTCACCATCTCTCACTGTTTATTTTTCCGATGAGGGAACCTCCGCCAGTGAGCTGGGCCAAAGAACGATCACCAAATATCACAAAAGCCTTAAATAAATGCACTGTTAACTCATTTTTTCGGATCTTATCCCGGTTTTACGTTAAATAGGATAAAAGCCACCCCCTCAAGTGATACAGAGGGTGACTTTTATCGAAACTTCTTCAACACCTTAATTCATGACGCGCTGGATGGTTACTTTGATTCGGTCGGAAGTATCCCCGTAATCATACTGATCATTAACCAGGCGCACATTGGTATTGCTGTCTTCGAGCCCGGTGTCGGGTCCGGATTGTCGCAATACCTGGTTACCACCTACGCCCGGTTCCTCATTGGCTTCAGTACCGGCATCCCAGAGACGAACCTGATCGGTAATGTCACCGGAGATCGGGTTCCCTTTGGAAAAGAGTGAGACACCCTGTTCAACCGGACTGTAAAACAGGTCGTTGGACTGTACATACATCGTAGCAAAAGTCAGCCTGTCGCCCTGCGTGGCCGTAAATGTAAATTTGTACTGATCTCCCGGAAGCAAAGGGCCTGGCCCGCTGGCTCCCACCGGCTGATTAAAACCACCACTTTCCGAAACATTCCCTTCAGATGAGAGGAATGAGACCAGCATATCAATCATACCATCTTCGGCCACCTCTTCCAGACCGTTGTCAGGTGCCGGTTCACCTTCATCAAAAATGGGATTATCTCCATTATAGACGGCGAAAGCGCCCGGTGACAACGGTACGGTCAAACCGGTTTTATCTGCCAGGTTACCCGCCAGCTCTCCCGGCATGCCATCTTCAGCAATAGCTTCAAGTCCTTCACCATAATCCGGCTGACCCGCTGTGAACAACAGGGCGCTTTGCGATGCCGGATGTACCAGCCATGCGCCAGGAGACAGGGGCACGGGTTTGCCACCTTCCGAAGTTTGCAGCGTGCTGGACGTCGACACATTCTCAATACGGACCCTGAAACCATACTCACTGGTAGAGCTAAGCGTCACCTTGATAACTTCATTGTTAGCCGGCAAATCCATGTCGTCAACCAGGCGCACATTGTCATTGTCATCCGCCGGTCCGGTATCTGTTCCGCTTTGGCGTGGGGCCTGGTTACTGCCCGTACCCGGCTCCTGGTCCTCTTCCGTTCCCACATCGTACAAGTCGATCTGGGAGGTTACATCACCGGTTACCTTGGTACCGTCCTCATTGTAGAGGGCTATACCAGCTTCACCAAAAGAATAGATCCAGTCATTGGACTGCACGAACATGGTAGTCAGAGAAAGCCTGGCACCCTGCGGAGCGGTAAATTCAAATTCATAAGCACCGCCCGGCCCGATAGCACCCGGATCGCTCGCTCCCACTGGTACGGCAAAAGCGCCGCTTTTAAGAATCGGATAGGATTCACTGACATTTTCGATCGTAACCTCGTATTCGGCTATCGGCACGTTCCCATTTCCCGGAAATATGTCCTTGCAGGATACGAGTCCAACGGCCAATATCATCGTAACAATCAGCACGTTTGTTTTTTTTACATATACACCCATAATGGTTTCCTGTTTTTTTATTCGGATTGAAAGTACATCCCATAGGTAAGCATCCGGGCGGACGAAGTTATCACGAAAGTGTAACGATTGTCTGGTAAATGTTTAACGGCGCACCCAGGTTAGAGAGTTAGCTTTATAATATACCTGGGAAGGAGTTGTACGATTTATATGGAGAGCAAAAAATACTTATACATAGAATCCATCATCAAATATGGATAACATTCCGGATATAGTTTACTACGGTCCACCTTTGAAAATTACTTATATATTACCTAGCATTAATTTGATAAGTGTAGGACTATACTAGCCGTCAAACATTAAATCAGGGGATCAATGAAACGAATAAATGTAGTAACAATTCTACTTTCCTATACCATTATTTTAGTTTCCAGCAATGCATTTGCTCAGTCTGCAGAAGACATTTTAGCCCAAGTTGAGCAAAATAATAGAAATACAACCTTAATCTCCTATAAGGCTGAATACAAAAGTATAAATCCTACCGTTAATGATTCGATTTTTAATGCGTCCGGAACGGTCTGGTTAAAAAAAATGCCGGCTGATAGTATTTTTGGTGCTTACTTCCACATTAAGGGTGAAGAGGAGTCCGAGAAATTTGATTATCTCTATGATGGACAAAACAGTTATGAAATTCGTCATGAGGACAAAAAAATTACCATCTTTAACCCGCATGAGCATCCAAACACTCCCAATAATCCAGCTAAAGCCCGAACTGCTCTAACCCCTTTCCAAGAACCTTTGCTTGATTATGAGCTAAAAACCACGATTCTGGAGGACCATTCGAACGTTTTTATCAATGAAAATCAAAGCAAATGGATCATAACTGTTGCTTATCCAGAAAATCAGCATGGCCAAGAAGTTACGAAATCACTTGAGGTAGACAAGAATACATTCCTAATACATAGAATCAACCAGAAGGTAAAATGGCGTGGTACCACTTTTAGCACACAAATTACTCTCAGCAACTATCAACAGGATAATAGCTCCATTGCAGATGAAATCTATTTGTCTAAAAGCTACGAGGAGTACTCAAAAGAAGAGTTTAGAAGAGAGACAACTGGCAGTATGAATCCCTACGAAAACTTAATTGGGAAATCAGCTCCTGCATTCACATTCACATCTTTTTCAGGCAATGAAATTTCGTTGAGTCAGTTTAAGGGGAAGGTAGTCCTACTTGATTTTTGGGAGTCGTGGTGTGGATACTGCATTATGGCAATGCCAAAACTAAACAAGCTGCAAAATAGATGGAAAGATACACTTACCATTATTGGGGTCGTTACCGAAAATAAACAACCTGTTGAAAAGTTGATCAAAACCAATGGATTGATTTATCCAAATATCTTTGCGAACCGGGATATTATCGAAGCTTACAATGTATCTGCTAGGCCTACATATGTCCTTATCGATCAAGCCGGGAAAATTATTACTATTACTACAGGCAATCTGGATCCAATCGTATCCAATATTCGACAATTAGTAAATTAAGATGCCGGTTAACCAGCGCTAAACGTACAGGCCTCGCCCTCCCTTGCCGCTTCCCATTTTTTTGCTAATCTTTCTTTTGTAACCAATTCAACACGTTGCCGCCTCTAGTTTTTGAGCAATGTCATCATGTACCTTAAATTAGGAGACTTGTTTACAGGATAGTATCTTATTGTTTGTAATGATCAAAAAAGCTACATACCGAAAAGTCTTGTCTTTTAAATGGTTGTTCGCCTTGTCATTGGTGTTCAGCTTGGTTGCTTTTCCGGGTCTTGTACGTACAGCTGAAGCCTGCCGTCTACTACCACAGCGTATTGAAGCTGTTACCTCTGGGCAGGATGATACCGAAAGTACGGTTTTTCCTTACCAGGTAACTGATTCGGAATTTTCTTCGAATTCGTTAAGAAAAGCAAGAGAATATGAGTTTAAAGTACAAGT
>JBEPXS010000212.1:0-6412 GCA_041641755.1 Balneolaceae bacterium | reverse complement strand
GCTGATATTCCCACGGCCTGTGGACGTTCATCAAGTAAACGGTTGATATCTTCCACCGGCACATGGCCCTCTACTGCATACCCATCGATGACCGTTGTATGGCAAGATTCCATATCGCTGGGTATATGGTATTTATCCTTTATTCCCGGCATGTTACTTACAGGGTGGATAGAAATATTATATCCATACCGTCCCATATAGGTTGCCCATTTATCACAACATTGGCAGCCGGAATTTTTATACATAACGGCTTCTGTTACTGAAGTAGCCATATGTTTTTGGCGCTCATTATAATCACTGATAATCACCCAAATTACGGATCTAGCTATACCTATTACTAGTAATGCTAAAAATATAAAAGTCTTCGATTTCATAAGATTTATCTGAATTTATTTCGAGCTTGTTAGTGCGTATGCCTTTCACTTTGTAAAAAGTCATCACCGGTTTTTCCACTTCGGATATGTATCGATTGCGATACCGGGGTTACATAGATAATTCCATCTCCGGGCTGACCGCTTCGGGCGTGATTTCGGATAACCTCAATAACTTCTTCCGTATCGTCCTGGCCGCAGACCACAACCAGCTTTACAATATCAGAGAACCGTTCGGCAATGCTGATCGATAGTTGTGCTTTTTGGGGATCCGACATCCTACCGAGTCCCATTACATCCATTAGAGTCATACAACAGAAGCCTTGGGCTTCTAACCCGTCAATAACTTCTTCTGCTTTTCGTTTGCGAATAAATGCTTTTATTTCATTCATAGTAGCCACCTTTGTTGAATTATGGGCCCCAAAGAGAGGAGCCCATAATTTGTTAATTGGTTATTTGTTGGTCTTCGCTTGTCGCTGCTAATTTCTTTACTTCCCGACTTTTCCAGAGGTAGTAGATGACCGGTATCACAACAAGGCTGAGTATGGTTGCCGATACCATACCCCCGACCATCGGAGCCGCGATTCGCTTCATAACGGTTGCCCCAGTCCCCGTACCCCACATGATAGGAAGCAGACCGCCGGTAATGGCACAGACAGTCATGAATATCGGGCGGATACGCTGGGCCGATCCTTCGAAGATGGCCTGTTTCAGGTCCTCTAGACTATTCATCTTGTCATTATATTTACGATTGTTATATGCATTATCCAGATATGTGAGCATGATCACGCCGATTTCAGCGGCCACACCGGCAAGGGCGATAGCACCCACTCCTACGGCTACACTAAGGTTATACCCCAGGATATACATCAGCCAGAAGGAACCCACCAGCGAGAAGGGCAGCGTCAGTAACACAATTAGACTTTCCTGCAGGTTTTTAAAGTTAAAGTACAGCAGCAAGAAAATGATTAGGAGAGTAATTGGAACTACCACCTGCAGGCGCTTTTTGGCGCGTTCCATGTACTCGTATTGACCGCTCCAGGCCAAGCTGTAGCCGGATGGCAGGTCCAGGCGCTGGTCTACTGTTTGTCGAGCCTGTTCCACATAGCCTCCTATGTCAGAGGTGGTGAGATCTACGTAAACCCAACTGGAATATCGGGCGTTCTCGGTTTTGATCACCGGGGCGTCTTTGCGGATCTGCAGGTCGGCCACGTATTCAATCGGTATTTGCGCCCCGGAAGGCGTAGGGATTAATACCCGACCGAGGTCCGTAAGGTTTTCGCGAGTTTCACGGGCGTATCGCACGTTCACCGGATAGCGTTCCAGCCCTTCCACGGTCTCGGTCACATTCATACCGCCGATGGCAGACTGGATGACATCCTGCACGTCGCCGGTCGTCAGTCCATACCTGGCTGCTTCCTTGCGGTCGATATTGAAGTCCAGGTAATTTCCACTGGTCGTCTTGTCGGCGAAGACGCTCAGGGTACCGGGTACATCCCGTACCACTGAGGCAATATCCTGGCTAAGATCCGAAAGCGTCTGCAGGTTGGGGCCGGTTACCTTGATACCAATGGGCGTTTTAATCCCAGTCGAAAGCATGTCAATCCGGGTTTTAATTGGCATTGTCCAAGCGTTAGTAAGGCCTGGAATCTTGATGGCCTCGTCCATCTGTTGCTTTAGTTTGTCCATCGTCATGTCCTCCCGCCACTGATCTTCAGGCTTGAGTTGGATGATAGTCTCGAACATGGAGAGCGGGGCCGGGTCGGTTGAGGTCTGCGCTCGACCCGATTTACCAAATACCGATTCTACCTCAGGGAAGCTGGCAATGATCTTGTCAGTCTGCTGCAGCAGCTCTTTCGCCTTGGTAATGCTAATGCCAGGATCTGTGGTTGGCATGTAAAGCAGGTCGCCCTCTTCGATGGGGGGCATAAATTCCGAGCCCAGTCGCTGCAGGGGCACAATGGAAATGACAAGTATGGCAATGGAGGCAATGATGGTGGTCCACTTAAAACGCAGGGCCAAATTGATTACCGGTCGGTATATCCAGATTAAAAACCGGTTCACGGGGTTTTTATGTTCCGGTTGAATTTTTCCGCGAATCAGGTAACCCATCAGCACCGGGACGAGTGTAACCGAAAGCAGGGCCGCCGCGGCCATAGCATAGGTTTTGGTGAAGGCCAGGGGCTTAAAGAGTCGGCCTTCCTGCCCCTCAAGGGCAAAGATCGGTAGGAATGAGACCGTGATGATCAGCAGGGAGAAAAACAGGGCGGGGCCCACCTCTTTTGACGCATCGATAATAATACGCCAGTGTCCCTTCTTCCCCCGATCCTTTTCCAGGTGTTTATGGGCATTCTCCACCATCACGATGGCCGCGTCCACCATCGCTCCAATCGCGATAGCGATGCCGCTCAGCGACATAATGTTGGCGTTGATACCCTGGAAGTACATCACCAGGAAGGCTGCCAAAATACCGATAGGCAAGCTGATAATAGCCACTAATGAGCTCCTAAAGTGTAACAGGAATATCATAACGATGATAGCAACTACAATGCTTTCCTCAAGGAGTTTGTGTTCCAAAAATGATATGGCCCGGTTGATCAGGCTGGAGCGGTCGTAGGCCGTTTTAATAGTTACCCCCTCAGGGAGGCCACTTTCCAGTTCTTTCAATTTGGTCTTTACATTGTCAATAGTTTGCAGGGCATTTTCGCCGTAGCGCATAACGACCACGCCGCCGACGGTTTCTCCCTCACCATTCCAGTCAGCCACTCCGCGGCGCAGGTCTGGACCTATTTGAACATTGGCCACATTGCGAATAGTCACCGGCGTGCCGTTGCCATCGCTGCCGATCGGTACATTTTCTACATCTGCTACAGTTTGAATGTACCCCTTGCCGCGGACCATGAACTCAGTTTCACTCATCTCTACCAGGCGGCCACCTACGTCATTGTTACTGCGCTTGATAGCCATTTTTACTTTCGATAATGGGATATCATAGGCCAACAGTTTATCCGGATCCAACTCGACCTGGTATTGTTTGACGTGTCCTCCCACACTGGCAACTTCAGCTACCCCGTCTACACTAAGCAGTTCATACTTAAGGAACCAATCCTGGATAGAGCGCAGTTGCTGAAGATCATATTGGTCGCCTCCGTCCAATACATACTCATAGACCCATCCAACACCGGTGGCATCCGGCCCAAGGGTGGGGGTCACACCTTCCGGCAGGCTACTCCCTGCCGTATTGAGGTATTCCAGTACCCGGCTTCGGGCCCAGTACATATCGGTATCATCCTCAAAAATGATATAGATAAAGGAAAGCCCGAAGAAGGAGTAGCCACGTACTGTTTTTGTATTGGGAACCGACATCATGGTGGTGGTCAGCGGATAGGTAACTTGATCTTCAACCACCTGCGGGGCCTGGCCGGGATACTTGGTGAATACAATGACTTGTACATCACTGAGATCAGGGATGGCGTCCACCGGGGTTTGATACATCACATAGGTACCGCCTGCCAGCACGAGAATGCTGGCGATAATTACCATGAAGCGGTTGTTGACGGATAGTTCAATTATTTTCTGTAGCATTTTCTTAAATCTCCAAAATATTTAATAGGGGTTTGCGCTATAAGGTTGCCTGTGGGATCACATATTCATGTTTGAATGATCGGTAGTGTCTTCCGGCATCTCCTTATGGTTCATTTCACCAGAGCCGTCCATGTTCTCCATTTCCATATCAGGGGTATCTTGTTTTTGCTGCAGCATTTTCTGGATGGCTTCCTGCAGGCGGCTCTCGCTGTCAAAGAGGAACTGGGCTGAGGTCACAATCTTTTCGCCTGGTTTTACACCTTCCAGTATTTCAATTTCATTATTGCGCTCGCCGCCTTCCATGCCTAAAGTCACTTCACGTGGCTCAAAAGCTCCTTCTCCCTTGGCAACAAAAACGATATTTCGTTCCCCGGTTCGGATTATGGCTTCATTGGGAATGACTGTAACATTGTTCTTGGGACGTGATTGGATACGGACGTTGGCGAACATCCCTGGTTTCAATTCAAGGTTGGGATTTTGAAACTCCAGGCGCACTTGAACGGTTCTGGTCTTCTGGTCCAGGCTGGGATATACGTAGGCAACAGTTCCCTGGTAGGTTTTGCCCGGCTGGTAGGAAAGTTCCATCTGGGCGGGTTGTCCTTCTTCAATCCAGGGCACTTCATAGTCGTACACGCTGGTTTGCACCCAAACAGTTGAAAGGTCAGCAATTTTATAGGCCGGAGTACCTGATTTGATAAATTCACCTTCCACTGCATTCTTATGAAGTACAACGCCGGTAGCAGGAGACTGTAATGTCACTGCTTTCTTAACTTCGCCACTTTGTTCGAGTTCTTTTATCTCGGAGTCAGGAATATCCCAGTATTCCAGTCGCTTTCGGGTGGCTTCTAGTAGGCTGTTACCTCCGGCGCGGATTTGTTCAAAACTGCTGGAACCCACTTTGTCTCTTGTTTTGAGAGCCAGCAGGTATTCTCGCTGGGTGGTAACCAGCTCCGGCGAATAGATGCTAAATAGCGGTTGTCCCCGTTGGACCATTTTACCCGTGTAATCCACATAAAGTTGTTCCACCCACCCGGAAACTTTGGGGTTTACGTTGTATAGCTTTTGCTCATCGTATTCGACCTTGCCAACGGCACTGACCGTAGTCGAAAGATCTTTTTGCTGAACCGTGGCCGTTCGCACATTCATATTTTGAACAACGACCGGATTGATCTTAACCATCCCTTCCGAACTATTGGCTTCATTTGCGTAAACCGGGACCAAGTCCATTCCCATCTTGGATTTTCCCGGTTTGTCGTATATCTCACTGGGGTTCATCGGGGCTTGCCAATACAGGATTTCCCGGTCTCCCTTTTGGGAGGCTTCTGATTTCGTATCCTTCTGAATATCATCATGCTGCATCTCTTCAGCAGCCTGAGGAATTGAAGCAGTCGTATCTGTTGATTGTGTCCCCAGCCAGTAGCCGCCCAGTGTAAAGATGGCAATTACACCCAGGGAAAGAAGTATAGATTTGGTATTCATGGTGTTGGTCCTCATTGTTCTGTGTTCTAAAATGGTTTAAAGGTCGGTGCCGGTTAGGGCTTCCAGTTCTGCTACGGCCTTATGGTAATCGGCCACAAATCGATGGTAATCGAGGCGAAATTCAAAAAGCGTCAGTTCACTGTCGAGCAGGGAAAGGAAGTCCACTTTATCATTTTGATAACCGGCCATCGAAGATTCCAGGGATTCTTCGGCCTGTGGAATAATGCCAGTTTTATAGAGGTCAACCAGCCTCCGGTGTTTTTCAAGGTTGGTCAACGACTGCTGGAGCATTTGTTCAACGGAGTTTGCTACATTTCGGTAGCGATATTCCACGGAAGATTGCCTAATCCGGGTCTCCTGTACCTTTTTGTCCTGTTTCTTATTGTAAAACAGTGGAATCTTGACATTGAACATGGCCGAGACAAAATCGTAGCCCGGCATTCCGTTTTGAAGTTCGTTTCGTTGGGTATAGGCCAGCCCTACCGCAAAATCGGGATAGCGGTCTTTGAGAGCCAAATCTACCTGTTGCCCACTTTGTTTTACAGCCGTTTTCCATGCAGAAAGCATGGGGCTGGTGCTGTCGGCTTGCTGAATGAGTGAGCTTAAATCGTACTTCTTCGGTTTCGGTTCAGAAGCCAACGGTCTCCCAAGCGGGGCATCTGCCGGCTGATCTATCAGTGTGTTAATTTGGGCCTGCATCGCTTCACGCTGCTGGCGAAGTTTGAGTTCGCGGTCAATCATCTTGGAAAGGGCCACCTGTGCTCGCAGTACATCTTGCTGAATGCCCTTGCCCACGCCGTATCGTGTTTCCGCGATTTCCACGAATTCGTTGAGCAGTTCCTGATTGCTGGCAACCGTGGTCAGGGCCTGGTCAATGTAGTAGAGATCGTAATAGGCCTGCTTGGTTTTTTTTATTAGCTGATTTTTAAGTTCTTGGTACTGGTGCAAAGTTATGTCCGACTCGCTGCGTGCAATGT
>JBEPXS010000211.1:0-6418 GCA_041641755.1 Balneolaceae bacterium | reverse complement strand
TCTATAGCCCTGACCAGTTCTTTACTCCATTCGCTAATGGCTGTATTCATATTCGGAAGAGATTTATAGGCCTTATATACCGACTCGTAATATTTTTTCTGACTCTCATCCCCATTGTTCATCCTGCTTTCTGAGGGCGTTCCATCAAATACCATGCGCTTTTTAATTTCCTGAAGCTGTTCTCTGCTATGATCTGCCGGTTTACCGCTACTCAGAGATTCGTTTAACTCTGCGAACTTTTTACTATACCATTGTAATCGTTCATTAATCGATTTTCCCAGCCATTTATCCTTTTTCATCATCTGGCGATTTTTAAATTTAGCGTGAGTTCGAAATAAGCATTTGCCTGATAGCTTTCAATAAGCAATATCGCTTTGATCACATCATAATATCCCCAACTCACGTTGATCTATTTACTCATAAAGCTAGTAGCAGAGCCAAACCGTTTCAAATGGTTCCAAAATAAGCTTTTCTCTCTTGAGTCGTTCACCGCCTTCGAGTACATCGACAAAGGTATCTTCCGATGAAGGTAACGGTAACTCGTCCCGGTTAACTGCCTGCTGCTGATCAGTAACGTTACTAATTGCCAGAATGGATTCGCTTTTATCCAGAGCGGTTCGTTTCAATACGAAAAAATCGCTTCCACAGTCAATGATCTCTTGCGGGGCATCCGGATGGAAAGCAGGATGCTTAGCACGAATCTCCAGCATATCCTCATATTTTTTCATCACCTGGTGAGTTGTAGTTAACTCATCCTCAAGCTTATCAACCAACTCCTGATACTCCCACTGCATCCTGTTGATAGCTCTTTTGTGTCCCGTAGAAAGTGCTTCACCGGTATTATTTTTGGTAGCTGTAAGGTTATGAAAGTAAATGCCGGGTACGCCTTTAAAAGAGAGCATAATAGCCTGCGAACAAAGGTACCGTTTCACCTGCATCTTATCATCCTCACTTTCGGGATCCGCAAAAGCATCAAAATAGGTGATATTTAATTCATAGGGGCTTTCACTACCGTCTTTGTTCTTTTTGTAGGAGATAAATCCTTCACGTTTATAGACCGCTTCCATCATATAATCGAACTCTTCATCCGGCACCAATCCTTCAAGTGGCCTGACACCAATACCATCGTGTGAGGCGGTAAAATTCATAAAGTAACATCCCTCCTTGACACCCTCCAGCCGAGAGGCCCAATCGGTCAAATACTCTGTGTTTTGTGTGAGAATAGCATGGAGCAGCAGTGGCGGCAGGCTGAACTGGTACACCATATGAGCCTCATCATCTCCACTGCCAAAATAGCTGATGTTTTCCTCGTGTGGGACATTGGTTTCCGTTACAAGGGTTACGTGCGGGGCAACCGTATCCACCAGGGTTCTGAACAGCTTGACTACCTCATGGGTCTCAGGCAAATGAATACAGTTTGTACCTATTTTTTTCCATAAGTAAGCAATAGCGTCGAGACGCACAATCTGGATTCCCTGGGAAATATAGAACAGGAAAATATCCAGGTACTCAAAAAGTACATCGGGATTTCTAAAGTCAACATCTACCTGATCCTCACTGAAGGTGGTCCATACACAGCGATTGCCATTATCGGTCTGTACTGGTGTAAGAAGCGGAGAGTTACGTGGCCGTGTTACCTGTGAAATATCCAGATCCGGATTTACATCGATAAAATAGTTTTTACCGGGCTCTTCTTCCTCTTTAAAATTCTGAAACCAGTCGCTATACCGCGAAGTATGATTGATCACAAGATCACCCATAATTCGGTATTTCCCGGCTAGATCTTTGATATTTTCCCAGCTACCAAGGTCTTCACGCACCTTTTTATAATTAATGACTGAAAAACCGCCATCTGATGAGCTGGGGAAAAAAGGTAAAATATGAACAGAAGTCACGGAATCGCCCACATATTCATCCAGGAATTCCTCAAGTATTTTTAACCGGCATTCCGCTGGCCTGTTCAGGTCTCTCAGCACATCTCCGTAGGTAATGAGAATAGAATCCTTTTCTGTCCATTTATCCTCCGTTTGTTCTGGAACGTCTATTTTGGATTCATATTTATCGATCAGTTTTTGAAGACGATCGAGGCACTCTTCGACCTTGTCTTTATTATAGATATTACGAAAATGCGTTGAGAATTTGCTGCGTAAATCCAACTGATCAGACTTCTTTGTTGCTGTTTGAGGCAATTATAGATGTATATACTTTATTCAAATTAGTTTCAAATTTAAGGAATTGTATTTTAATGTAAAGGGGATAACCAAAAGCCTGCATTAATAAACCTATTTTGGCACTAAACCTATAAAAAGACTAAAACATTTTCCTGCTGAAAGAGTTATGCATCCCCCATCAGGAATGCTTAAATTTATTCCTTTATAAAGAACATAAATTGCAAAATCCAAGCTCAAACAAACCTAATGGACCGCGAGGCATTTCAAGAACGATTTGAACTGATCGGCGAATCTGCTGCTCTAAAGCAAGTAGTTGACAAAGCAGTTCAGGTTGCTGATACAGATATCACTATTCTCCTACAGGGAGAAAGCGGAGTCGGTAAAGATATTATGGCACGGGCCATACACGCCATCAGCAAGCGTAAGAAGAAGGACCTGGTTATCGTAAACTGTGGCGCTATTCCGGAGGGTATTATTGAAAGTGAACTCTTTGGACACGAACGGGGAGCTTTTACCGGGGCCCATGAAGCTCGCGAAGGCTATTTTGAAAAAGCCGACGGTGGTACCATCTTTTTAGACGAGATTGGAGATACACCCAAAAATGTACAGGTCAAATTGCTAAGGGTGCTGGAAACAGGTGAGTATTTCCGTGTGGGTTCCAGCAAGCTGAAGAAAACCGATGTTCGTGTCCTAGCCGCAACCAATAAAGACCTTTGGGAATTGGTTCAAGAGGGAGATTTTCGCGAAGACCTGTATTACAGGCTGGATACGGTCAAGATAAAGCTGCCACCATTGCGCGAACGCCCTGATGATATCATACCGATATTCCGAAAGTTTGTTACCGAGTTTTCTGCTAAATATGATTCGGTCTTCAAAGGGTTTTCAGACGATGCAAAAGAGTTGCTGATCTCCTATCGATGGCCTGGTAATGTCCGCGAGTTGCGAAATGTGGCCGAGCAACTGGTGGTTCTGGAGAAATCCCAGTTTATCGATACCGAAACGCTGAAGAAGTATCTTAAAGGGCGCCAGCAAACCGGATCTGCAGATAACCTGCCCGTTCTTAAAGGTGACAGTGATCGTTCGCGCGAAGCTGACTCATCTTTTGGAAAAGCTGACCGTGAACTGGTTTATCGGGCACTGGTTGAACTGCGCAGCGAAATCAGCGATATGAAAAAGATGCTTGCAACTTTTCTGTACGGAGCCTTTTCCGGTCGAGAGCTAAAAGCACTTCCTCAAAATATCCAGAGCGAAGTTGAACATTCCAACATGGGCGATTTTGATATTGGTGAATACAACGATGAGAATGATTCACTGGGCGTTCAATCTTTTTCTGAGGCTAACATCTCCGAGGAAAGTGAGCCCGAAAATCACAATGAGTTTAATCGCTTTTTCAATGGAGAGGACATCCCTTCGATAGAAAAAACGGAGCAGTTTCTAATTGAGCAGGCTTTAAATAAATTTGACGGCAACAGGCGCAAGGCTTCGGAAGCACTCGGCATCAGTGAACGTACGCTTTATCGAAAATTGGATCAGTATGGACTTGAATAAAATAAGCAGGTTGGCTCCAGGTCGTAAGTGGAGACAAATAAGAGATCGCTTTATAGTTGTATTGCTGCTGTCGGTCGGGTTAACTTTCAGTGGATGCTTCAGCTACAGCTTTACGGGAACCTCTATTCCTGAGGGAGTAAATTCAATCTATATTCCCTTTTTCGCTGATCAATCTACCAGTGGTATCGGAGATCTGAGCGATCAACTTAACCAGGTACTTATAGAACGGTTCGTAAATCAGACGAAACTCCAATTGGCAAATAACCGAAGCAACGCGGATGCTGTGTTAGAGGGACAGATTACCAGTTACAGGAATCAGCCCTTCAGCGTTACCAGCGAAGAAGAAGCAAGTCGAAATGAAGTGTCTATTTCAGTTCGGGCGACGTATCAATATACAAGTGAGGATCAACCGGAGTGGAGCCAGCAATTTTCGGGTAGTGCAACCTATGATCCAAATGAAGATCCCATTGAGGGTGAAGAAAATGCGGCCAGTGAGGCCCTGGAACAGGTGGTGAACAATATGTTTAATGATGCTGTGAGCGACTGGTAAAATTCTGGCTTATAAATTTGCAACACACAAACACTTTGGAGTAATTATGTATGGATAGTTTGGGAAGTTGGATTTAGACCCGTTCTTATAAAAAAATATATAGCTCACTTGAGTAATACTTTTGATTTTAACTAAATGAACCTATGGCGGAATTTCCTTTTGAAATACCACAATCATTAGCTACCTACGCAGAACAGTTTGACGATGATCCGCTTAGTGTTACCGCCAAACTTAAAAAACAACTTCAAAAACGTGGGCCCGATGCTGTAGGATATTTTTTATTAGCCTGGTTTTATCATCTTAAGGGGATCAATGACCAAGCCATTGAATTTGCTATAAAAGGCAAAACCTATGCGCCGGGCAGCCCTCTGATGGAGAAACTGCACTACTATCTTTCCCATCCCGATACGCTTGAAGCCTGGACACCTGATATTGAGTCTGGTTCCCTATCTTCAAGACACCAAACCCCCAATGGACCTGAACCGGTGCTCAATCTTGACAATCTGATTAACCGTCTCTCTAAGGTTAATTCCAAACCAATTTCTATTGACAGTCCCGATACCGAAAAGGAGTCCTCCGGTGATACATCAATCAAAGTGGATGAGGTTGAAGATATAGCTTCCGAAACTCTTGCAAAAATTCATGAGATGCAGGGTAAAACCAAGGCGGCAATCCGTATCTACGAGCGACTGAAAACCATCAATAAAGACAAAGAGAAATACTACGAGGAGCAGATAAATCGACTTGAGAGCGGCAAGGGTAAGGGCGAATCAGGTACGTAAATTTTATCTACCTACACCTTAACAAACGGGTTGTTTTTCTTCTCATACCCTACGCTGGTTTCAGGACCGTGACCGGGATATAGAACTGTTTGATCCGGCAACGAGTAGAGTTCTTCCCGAATTGATTTTTCAAGCCTCTCAAAACTACCCTTGTACAGGTCTGTACGCCCGATGCCCTCTCTAAATAAGGTATCACCGGCTATCGCCCATCCCTCCTTCTCAGAGTACAATATAATATGATCCGGAGCATGCCCCGGCGTGTACCTAACATCAAGCGAGAAGGGACCCAGCTTCCAGTCATCAGTTATTGGGATCGGTTTGGGATCTGCATCAATGGGGACTGCTTCAAAACCGAACATTCGTGCCTGCGAAGGATAGTTATCCCACAAATAGCGATCTTCATTACTCAAATATACCGGAACGTCATATCGGTCCAGCACCCGATTTAATCCAAATATGTGATCGACATGCGCATGGGTTAAGACCACTGCAATTAATCCTGTGGATTGCTTTTCCAGATCCTGCTGAACAGATTTAAATTCCTGGTCTTCATGGAATCCGGGATCGATCAGTATGGCCTTACCAGATTCAATAAGCAGATATGTATTCTCTGCAAAAGGACCTACAGTGTAGCTGTGGAGATGCATATGAAATTAAAAATGGATTAAGAGATCTGATTCTTTTCTAAGTAAACCTGTACATAAAAAAAGGATGCAGAAACTTTAGTTCTGCATCCTTTAAAATATTAATTCCGAAAGATGTTAGTCCTTATCACCGTAGCGCTTGTGAAAACGATCGATACGGTCAGCTTTTTTCTGAACTTTCAGATTGTCAGTATAAAACGGATGGTTTTTTGAATCAACCTCACTGTGATAAACGCCATCTTTTGGGTCCAGCGTACTGCGGGTCTTGAATTCGGTACCATCACTCAAAACAACTGTAATTTCGTGATAGTCGGGATGAATTCCTTTTTTCATGATTGTAAATACTCTTTTTGCCTTTGATTTGAAGTGGTCAAATATACGATGATATTGCTGCTAATGCAATAACTTTGTACTACCCAATATTTCCTGCTAGCAAGGTGCAGTAGGAAATAATCTGTGAACCTTTTCTCAAAGAAATAGTCCCACATTAGTTATCAAAATCTTCAAAGTCGTCAAAGTCACCCATTGAACCAAGCATGCTTCCCAACATATCAGTATATGAGCGTTGGTCATCTAGATCTTCCTTACCCAGCATCGAATTCTGATGAAGCACTTCTATAGTAAGATCCATCAGTACTAATTTATCCTCCTCGTCTTGACCCTCGCTATACTCATCAATAAAATCTGCTAGCCCTTCAACATCCCCCAGTACCCCTTTATAAT
>JBEPXS010000210.1:0-6430 GCA_041641755.1 Balneolaceae bacterium | reverse complement strand
TGGGCTGAGTAAAGCCCTGATTGTAAGAAATAGAAACCTGGGGTTTCCCTTCTCTTCCTCGCTTGGTTGTTACCAGAATCACACCGTTTGCAGCCTGAGACCCGTAGATAGCTGCGGATGCATCCTTGAGTACGGTAATGCTTTCGATATCGTTCGGGTTTAGCCGACTCAGTCCTCCTGTCCGGTTGGTAACCCCGTCGATAACAACAAGCGGACTATTATCTCCAAGTGTATTGCTACCCCTTATTCGTAAAGTGGATCCAGATTCACCCGGCTGACCAGTATTGTTTAGAGCCACGACCCCGGGCAAACGTCCAACCAAGTTGTTTTCAGCATTAATAACCGGCGCGCTTTCTATTTGATCTCCCTGTACTGTAGAAATAGAGCCAGTGCTCGTCGCCTTACTTTGCGTTTGATATCCAACTACCACCAATTCGGAACCCTGGTAGGTCTCCGGCGTCATTTCTACTTCGATCTGCGTACGACCTTCAATGGGGATTGTTGTAGTTTCAAAACCCACAAACGAAAACACGAGCGTGTCCTGTAGACTGGGAACATTGAGTTCAAAGTTCCCATTTTCGTCTGTTGAAGTACCTGTAGTTGTACCACTTACCAACACATTCACTCCCGGGAGAGTCTCCCCGGTTTGCGAATCGGTAACCGTTCCGGACACAGACTCAATTGTGGCCGCTTTTCTTGGCATGTTTTCTTTTGGCATAATTACATACGTCCGGTCTGTTTCCTTTCTATATCTCAGCCCTTTCCTGATGAGCAATTTGCTCAGCATATAGGCCAGACTGTCGGACTCTAGAATGGAACTTTTTACAAATTTTCCTTCAACCAGCCTGGAATTGTAGAGAAATGAAACGTCGTAATGATCTTCGATCTCAGACAGAGCATCCGTCAATTTCATTATTCCCTGCACCCCCACCACAGTATTACTGTTAGATGTGTACAAGGGGATTTCCATAGATTGCCCGCTTGCACCTGTTTCACTACCTATCCCTACCAGATAGCCCAGTAATAGTGTGCTCACAATTATTTTAGATATTGTACCTATTGATCTCATGGCTCACTTTGTTTATTTGTTTTTGTTAATTGAATTATTCTTTAAATATCTATTTGCCTGTTAACCTTACCGTTTGTGTAAATGAAATTATTGCCCCAGGTAAACTGTATTTTGAGTCGTCCTTACGGACGTATCCAATGTTCTTGAAAGTGCGGATATAATCACGTCTAACCCGGCATTTTCTATTGATCCCGTAATTTTCTGCTTATAGAGGTCCGGATCCCGGACAATTACATTGACTCCAAAAGTATATTCCAGACGATCCACCACCTCGGCCAAGGGAGTTTTGTCAAAGACAAGTACACGCGTTTTCCAGGAGGTGTACACTTCAGGATTAACCAGCTTGGTACGGACAGCATCCCAGGAACTGTCGAATTCAGCCATTTCACCCGGCTTAAGCAGTACCTGTTGATCAGGCTTCATTGGATCAACTGCTACGCTGCCTTTCTTTAGGACAACCCTGGTTTTACTATTTCTGGCGGAAACAACGAATTCCGTTCCAAGAACCTGTATTTCTCCCGCTGCAGTCCGGACCCTAAAAGGAGAAGAGTTTGTGCCCTTCCGATCGGTTACTGAAAAGTATGCCTCCCCTTCCAGGTATACTTCGATATCGTAATTATTAATATTGCTTGTTTGGTAAATCAGGGTAGAATGAGCGTTTAAGGTGATAACAGAACCGTCGGACAAAGAGAGCGTTTTTCGCTCATTGTAGTCAGTCTTTACCTCGTGCTGTACTATATTCTTTTGTTTAACAGGCTCGGGTTCCTGGTAGAAAAAGACCGACAAACCGGTTATCGCTATAACTAATGCTGCTGCAGCCATACGCCAAATCCAGTTTATTCCTTTCGAGTGCTTTGAAGAAGTCATCACCACTTTTTGCAGCTTTGGCTTCCGATCCAAATTTGATTCTAGTTTTTTCCAATTTTTCCAAGCATCGGACGCCTCAATTTTATCAAAAGAGATACCTGCAATCTTTTTCTGGGCTTCTAGCGCAAGTTCCCTGTTTTGGGGGCTTGTTTTCACCCACTCATCCCAATATTCCTTTTCTTCGGTACTGGCTTCCCCTTGAGTCCATTTTCTGAATGAATTGTTATTTAACAATTCCTCAAGAGTATAGTCTGGATGTAACCAACTGGTAGTCAAAATCCTATTGTGATTGAGTTTTTACGTGATTTATATAATAGACGGGACGGGAATGCCGTTTGTACTTGATTTTTTTTTAAACGATGTAAGAATAAAAAATAGAGTTGTTTACTAAATCAGTTTTCTTGTCCAGAAAGGTGAGAGCCCTAAAAATTTTATAACTACTCAGGTTAACATTTTTTTCAGCTCGATGAGTGCTTCATAAACATAGTTTCGGGCAGTCTGATAACTTATAGACATAACCTGTTCGATTTCATCATAATTCAAACCACTATAGAACTTCAGGAACAAAACCTCACGTTGTCTTGATGACAAGTCATTAAGTGCTTTATTCAGTTGTTTTCTTGCCTGATCATCAATTTCTTTTTCAATGATTAAATCTTCAGAGCTCAGTTTAATATTAGAAACTATTTCTGATCTTGATTTAGATAGAATGTTTTTTCTACGATTATTTTTTCTCAATTCAGAGATTATACTATTTCGCAAAGATGCCCAAAGATAAGTTTTTACTCCATCCACTAATCTTAAGTTATTCCGGCCATTCCATATCTTTATAAAAAGTTCCTGCAAAGAGTCTTCAGCGAGTACTCTTTTGCCACACATTCTAATTGCATACTGAAGCAGATCATCATGATGACGGATAAATAAAATCTCTAATGCTTTTTTATCCCCCTCCTTGAGAGCAAGCCACAATTCAGAATCTGTTAAATCTCTATCCCCATACTTATATACAGGTTTCTCTTCAGTTTCCTTCCCCATTATCCCATTGTAAAAAATTAAATCAGGATCCCTATGTAGTAAATGTCCTAATCTTATGAAAAACTTGTTAATTCAAATCAATTACTATTTAAAACAAATAAGCTGCCATCATACCCACATTCAGAAAAATTCTCCTAACCCATCTCAAAGAATAAACCCGTTAAATAACTTATTTTTTATATTTTGAAAACTAAACGAAAGATTCACGCTTTTGAAAGCTTTCGTTTAAAATAAATGTAATTCAAACACTTGCAAAACAAATTCTCTGTATATTTTCCATTGTGTAACTTCTTTTTTGTCATTCATGAAATGTTTTACTCTTTTTGTGGTTTTTGATTAAAGTTGTCAGCTTCAAAAATAATCTTAGTCGAAACCATAGTTCATAATAGTTTACGACACCTATATTGCTATTAGGTAGTAATGAATAAAATTTTTTCTGCATCTATAATGCCTTATATAAATGCTGACTTCCAAAAAGTGGATTTTGTAGAAAATGATTCTTACAGTTCAACCGAATTTTGTGTTGACAAAATAGAATGAAAATATATACCACTGTCGGTGTCAGATAACGACTTTTAGATGGCTTATCCATAGGTTCATCAGTTCTTCAAAATGGTTTATTAGATAACGATATTGATATTAGATAAATAAAGTTAAACAGGTATAAAACACGAGTATAATGGCCGAAACCCAACTTAATGTTTCACTTCCCGAGCTTCGAAAAACCATAAAATCGTGGTTAGAATCACAGCTCGACGAGAAGGGATATAACTGGCTCTCTGAAACATCTGATAAATTCCTGGATGGGGTGGAAGATTGGGAGTTTTTCTCCTCTTTCAGTGCCGTACCGCAGTATACCGGTAAAGATGAGTTAGCACTCTCTGAAGAACAACAGCAGAAAGCCGGGGAGATGCGATCCGGTTGGAGACCGGGCCGTTGGCGGATCGACCAGCTGGGCCGAACACTCTTGCTCTTGTGTGCGGCCGATACTGACAAATCGATCTTCCTGGACCGTCTCGAAAAAACATTTGTATCCAGTGACATGGGAGAGGCGGTAGCCTTATACCAGGCTCTGCCGGTTCTTCCCTACCCGGAGCAGCTCACCGACCGCGGTTCAGAAGGACTTCGAAGCAACATGACATCGGTATTTAATGCTGTGGCACTACATAATCCCTACCCTGCCGAATATTTTGACCAGGGGGCCTGGAACCAGTTGGTATTAAAGGCATTATTTGTAGGTAGTTCACTCTATAAAATTCAGGGACTGGACGATCGCCGAAACCAAAAACTGGCTGAAATGCTGGTGGATTACGCCCATGAACGCTGGGCCGCTGACCGTACGGTTTCACCTGAACTCTGGCGTCCTGTCGGGCCGTTTGTAAATAAAGATATGCTTGAGGATCTGAAACGAGTGCTGGATCACTCTGACCCACTGCAACAGAAAGCGGCTATCCTGGCTTTGTCAGAAAGCTCCGATGAAAAGGCTCAGTCATTGCTTCAAGAGCATCAAACGATATGGGAACAGGTAGAGAACAATGATATTACATGGGACCACATTGGCGAACAGTCCGATGATTACCGGTGAGGAGATTAAAAAATATTTAAACGTATTGACCAACAAATATTAATAAAATTTTTCTGCTATGTCTTTTGATGATATGATGTTTATTGATCCGCACATCCACATGATTTCCCGGACTACCGACGATTATGAAGCGATGCGCCGGGGTGGCGTTGTAGCTGTTATAGAACCGGCTTTCTGGATCGGTCAGCCACGAACCAATGTGGGTTCCATGCTCGACTATTTCAGCATGATTGTGGGCTGGGAACGGTTTCGTGCCAAGCAGTTTGGCATACAGCACTACTGCACGATCGGTCTGAATGCCAAAGAGGCCAACAATGAGGAATTGGCTGAAAAAACGATGGAACTCCTACCCCGCTATGCTAACAAGGAAGGGGTCGTGGCAATCGGCGAAATCGGCTATGATGACATGACAGACCTGGAAGAAAAGTATTTCCATCAGCAACTGGAACTGGCCAAGAAAATGGATATGCTGGTGCTCATCCACACGCCTCACCGAAATAAGAAACAGGGTACCATTCGGAGTATGGATCTGTGTGAAGAACACGGCCTGGATCCCACCAAAGTGATCGTCGACCATAACAATGAAGAGACGGTTGAGGATGTACTGGACCGTGGCTACTGGACCGCTTTCACCATCTATCCCGGTACCAAAATGGGTAACGAACGTATGGTTGATATTGTAAAACAGTACGGAACCGAACGTATCTTTATAGACAGTGCCGCCGACTGGGGACGAAGCGACCCGCTGGGGGTACCCAAAACCGCCAAACTGATGCTGCAGCGCGGTGTTTTGGAAAACGATGTTAAAAAAGTGTGCTACCAAAATGCTTTTGATGCTTACAAGCAGAGTGGCCAAATGAAAGAGGAAGATTGGCTTGATCGTCCCAAAATTGATCAGAGCCAGACCTATAGTGGAAATACAGTACTAAGAGGCGGCCGCGAGCCTTTTATTGAGGAAGAAGAACCCTCCAAAGATGATCTCATTATCGAATAGTCCATGTGCCATGTGCGACGCACTTCCAAAGTGCGTCGCACTTTTCAATTCAATACGTAGTTCTTACTATTACTCCCGTGTCCTCAACCAGTAACTCGTCTCATCCGATAACTGCTAAATTACAAGCCTACGCAGAGGTAATGCGTCCGGCCAATATCGTAACGGCCTTTGCCGATATATTGGCTGGATTTGCCGTAGCGGATGGTGTCGTTGCGCTACAGAGTGGTTCTGTAACCTATTCACCGGAAGGACTGGGCTGGTTGCTGCTTTCTACTTTTGGACTTTATGGTGGAGGCGTTGTTTTCAATGATTTTTTTGATGCTGATCTGGACGCGGAGGAGCGACCTGAACGTCCCATTCCAAGCGGACGTATTTCAAAGCTGAATGTTGGGGTTTTGGGAACTCTTCTTCTGGTTTTGGGAATTCTGGCGGCTTTCCAAGTTAACACATATAGTTTGGTACTTGCAATCCTAATTACTATCGGGGCGCTGGTTTATGATCGCTGGGCCAAGCGTTCATCGCTTTGGGGACCACTGACCATGGGGCTCTGTCGCGGAGGGAATCTTTTGCTTGGATGCAGCATCGCTCCGATCACCCTGTTGTACGATTGGTACCTCCTTTTTATTCCGGTGGCTTATATCGCTTCCATAACCCTGATAAGCCAGGATGAAGTACATGGCGGTACCCAAAAATCCGGATTCTTTGCCATGGGGATGGTTACTCTTGTTACAGGAGGCCTGCTTCTTCTGGGATACAACCAGTTTTACAATTTAATGGTTGCTCTGCCCTTTATCATCGTATTTGCAGCTGCTGTTATGCCACCTTTCCTAAAAGCAGCCTTTAATCCCAATCCCGAATTTATAAAGCGGGCAGTAAAACG
>JBEPXS010000209.1:0-6430 GCA_041641755.1 Balneolaceae bacterium | reverse complement strand
CGTTAAAGCTCAATGGGTCGATAATATGATTCGCACTGATCTTTTAAGCAGTGCCCAGGTAGCAACTATTGACCAGAAAACCAATAGCTGGGCATCCATTGCCAGGCCCGAGTCGAATCTGTATACCTATTTGTTTGGTGTTAGTATATTAGCAGTAGCCGTACTTGGCTTTATGTTGTTCAGAGAAAAAACTAACGGAAGCGGAGGAAGTGGAGATAAGAAGAGCAAATAGTTTACCTGCTCCGTAAATAGACTTTAAGAGCCGAATCAAACCGATTCGGCTCTTTTTTTTATGCAAAGTTCTGTGGCATAGACATTATTCCGAGGGAAACCAGATAAACCATAACCCCTATATAGATGACAAAGAAAATTAACATGACGATAAGTAAGATCTTGTAGAACAGAAAAAACTTACGCTGGTCCTCAAACGCTTTATGCAGATAGAAAAAATCGCTTGATTCGGCAAATCTACGGTACGATCGAGCCGACTTATTCAGCTTTAGATGATAGATTATAACAGGGATTCCGATGATCGCTCCAACAATAGTGAAGCATAAGATAACACCCTGAACGATATTGAAGATGGAAAAAAACTTCATATGGCTGGCCATCTTATCTATATTTTCTTCTATCTGCCCGTTGGTTAAAAAGGAGATGTTAGTTAAAGTTACTTTTGAAGTATCTTTTGTTTGTTCCATTTATCCTGGCTGAATTTATAATTCTGGATTTTAATAATAGATAGGTTGAAAACATTAGTTTTGCAATAAATTCGCTATCGCAATTTATTTTGAGCGCCTGATATTAATTCTGTCCAATAATTAAGCCGATACTAAAGCCCACTCGCGGGTGTAACCGTCCTCCGTAAATAGTAGGAGTGAAGGCGGCTTTTACTGTTATTTTACCGACTTCTTCAGGGAGGTACCGATAGCCAAATGAAAAAGGAATACCTGGGATATCGGGAATAGGGACATCTGTACTTTGAGGATTCGACTCTCCAAACATCACCCCGGCTGAAGTTTCAAATTTATGAGGTCCTTTGCCAACAAGATACTCTCCCATCAAGAGGACCACCAACAGGGTTGTACCCTTATATCTGCTTTCTGAAAACTGGTTTCTTTCAATGCTTTCCGGCAGGTATGTTCCACCCACCCGGAATCCGATACCGTTACTGAATACGGCGTCATAGTTGAGGGAATAAATTCCTGCACTGCCGCCCAACTCTACATACGTACTTTGAATAGGAGGAATATCTTTAGGAGGAGCAGATGGCAAATGCTGGGCTGTTGTTATACTACCATATAAACAAAACAGAAATATGAAAACTCTCTTTTTAAACAAACTAATTCACTTTTTGATCAAAAGTATTTTGTTATAACCTAGTATAAAAAAGACTAGATGAAAAGTTTCTTGTCGGGTATTTTTAACTTGGGCAGGCCAGGAATAACGAAGTCGACACAGTTCATATCTAAAAAATACCACTAATATCAGATAAGAATCGGTTCATATTAAAAATTGAACTTCCAAAATACAGCGTGTATCAATGGTTGTATAATAAGCATAAGAGATTGGCTATCAGTTAGTTATAAATAAATTATAAAGCACTTTCCCAAGACCCGTATATGGGATTAGGCAATATAAACCACTTGTTGCCCCATTTGTCTTTATTGGTTTCAATAAGTGTATTACGTTGCTCCTTACTGATCTTTTTAACGGGGGCAAAGTCGTTCAAATCATCCCCAAACAGCATCAATACACGATAGTGTTTGGCAACATATGCTCTTCGATTTGTTTTGGCGTCGGTCCAGGATTTCAGTTCGTTTTGGGTTAACAGAACGTCTGTATCTTTTGAGAGCGGGAATCCCAGCTGGTTAAGATTTTTGCGCGTGGCTTCCTCCACCTTATGCTCGCGATTGGTTATGTAAAAGATGGTAATCCCTTTTTTAGCAGCATACCGGGCAAACGACAGAGCTCCCGGAACTGCTTTTGCTGTAGCTTCTTTGACCCACCTGTTCCATGCTTCGATGCTAAAACTGCTGTTTTGTTTAATCATACGAACCTGGAAAGGAGAATTATCCAGTACCGTTTCGTCTACATCCATAATAACAGCAGCAGGAAGGCTTTGGTAGGAATCACTCTTTTCCTGTCTCGGCAGGGCCGTCCAGTAGGAATCCTGGTAGGCCAAATCAAGATGGTCGGCTGCAGTTCGATAGACGAGAGTTGTTAAGGCGTCATATTCTGCTGCATTCTGAACCCAGTTCGTTGCTGACTCGGTTGGGTGTTGGAGTTCTTTTGTGGAACTACAGGCCAGCAGGAGCAGCGAGAATAGAAATATGGATATATATTTGGTCATAATATGGATATAATGGTTTTAATCAGTGATACGAAAAATGTTAGACAACTTAACAAATATAAGGTTCTGCAAAACGTAAAGTAATTCTTAGAGAATTAAACAAAATCAGACTTTTCATTAATTGATTCAGAACCTCCCGAGCCAATGCATTAATCGCTGACCAAGCCAAATAAAAATTCAGCTATCGGATGAATGAAAGTAGAATAAATGGTATACTTATCGTCCGTTTTTAACCTAGAGTTACCGGCTGTTTTGGGTATGGTCAAATCCAATAATTCATTGAAAATCATAGGCAGATTAGAGCAGGTGAGCTTTCCCGAATGGGATCTTATTGGTTTAGATGCCAAGATAGATACCGGTGCCTATACCTCAAGTTTACACTGCCATCATATTGTAAAGACGGACGATTCAAACATTCGATTTAACCTGTTGGATCCCTCGCATGATATATACAACGAGAAGCTGTTTGAGCTGCCTATTCACAAAGAAAAAACGGTCAAAAGTTCAAATGGTATAAAAGAGCAGCGGTTTATAGTTAAAACCAAGATCGAGCTTATGAATAAACTATTTGATGTCGAACTTTCCCTGACCGACCGTTCGGAGATGAGTTACCCGGTTTTGATAGGAAGGAAGCTGTTAAAAAATCGTTTTTTGGTAGACGTATCCGGTAAATATCTGTCCAATAAAAACACTAATGAAGAAATTGAGTAAACTTTAATGCATATAGTTGTACTCTCCCGAAATGCAAATTTATATTCTACAAGCCGCTTGGTAGAAGCAATAGAAGATGCGGATCATAAAGCCACTGTGTTGGATCATCTGAAATGCGATATCGTTAGTGAAAAGGATAATCCCTGCATCTACTACCGGGGAACAAAGTTGACAGATATTGATGCCGTTATACCCCGTATTGGGGCATCGGTCACTTTTTATGGTTCTGCAGTAGTCCGGCAATTCGAAATGATGAAAGTCTTTACTGCAGTCGATTCCCAAGCATTGGTCCGCTCACGAGACAAACTCCGGAGCCTGCAAATTTTGGCTCGCGCCGGGGTAGGCATGCCCAAAACCGTATTTACCAACTACTCCACCGAGGTGAAGAAAATAATTGACAGTGTAGGAGGCACTCCACTGATCATAAAACTGTTGGAGGGGACCCAGGGTGTGGGTGTAGTACTGGCACCGACTCAAAAAGCGGCAGAATCGATGATTCAGGCATTTCACAGTATGAAGGCGCGTGTGATAGTACAGGAGTTTGTGGATGAAGCCAAGGGAGAAGATATCCGTGCTTTTGTTGTGGATGGCAAAGTAGTAGGTGCTATGAAGCGAAAAGGCAAGGAAGGGGAGTTCCGTTCCAATATTCACCGGGGTGGTTCAACAGAGCTTATAAAATTGACAAAAGAGCAGCGGCAAGCAGCCTTAGTTGCCACCCGCTCCATGGGGCTGGCCATTGCCGGGGTTGACATGCTGGAGTCGAATCGTGGGCCATTGGTGCTTGAAGTAAACTCTTCTCCCGGACTCGAAGGAATTGAAAAGGCGACCCAAAAAGATATTGCAGGTAAAGTCATATCTTATGTTGAACGTCAAGTAATTCAAAATCGTAAACGATCCAATAAACGTCGCAAGATAAAGAGCGATGCCTGATTCCATTGCAATTGATGGCCAAAAAATTGGTAGGGGAGAGCGGCAGGAGGTTTTACTCAATATTGCCCGTCTTCCCACCTATACCGACATAGATTTGCCTGTACATGTTTTCCGGGGTGAAGATGAGGGGCCGGTATTACTGTTAACGGGGGGGCTCCACGGCGATGAGATTAATGGGATAGAGATTATTCGGCGGATGATGGATAATGAAAACAGTCTACCGGAAAAAGGAACTGTCATTGCTATACCGTTAGTCAACATTTATGGATTTATTCAGAACGCGCGTGGGGTTCCCGATGGAAAGGATATTAATCGAAGCTTCCCCGGCGTAAAGACGGGGTCTCTGGCTAAACTGCTGGCCCACACCCTTATGAATAAAATTATTCCACATATTGATTATGGAATTGATTTCCATACAGGGGGTGCTTCCAGGGCAAACTATCCGCAGATACGCTGTACCCTGAATATTGATAAAAATATGGAGCTGGCCCAGGCTTTTGCTCCTCCTGTAATCCTTAATTCCAACCTGATTGACAAATCGTTTCGAAAGTCGGCATATCGAAAAGGGAAGCATATTCTGGTATACGAGACAGGGGAAACGCAACGGTTTGATGAGTTCGGAATCCGGCAGGCGATTGAGGGCACATTGCGCTTAATGAAGCACCTGGGGATGCGGAGTTCGGCGCCGGAGGCAGAATATGAAACTAAGATTTATCCCAAATCTACATGGGTCCGGGCCAGATATGCCGGTCTGTTTAATGCCCGTATTGAGTTGGGCGACCTACTCAATAAGCGGCAGGTACTTGGCCACATTACTGATCCCTTTGGTAAAGAATCGTTTAAAGTCGTATGTCCCTATGACGGCTGTATCATTGGCATGAATAATAATCCGATAGTACACAAAGGGGACGCCTTAGTACATATTGCATATAACAAAAATGAACAAAACTAGAATGACCGACGATATTATATTTCACCTTGTACCTAGAGACGAATGGAAAAGTTCTCAAAATGCAGGATTATACGAACCGGATTCGTTGGAGGAAGAGGGGTTTATTCACTGTTCAAATGGTAATCAAATCCAGGAGGTTGCCAACCGATATTACAAAGGAAAAGAGGATATTATGCTTATTGTGATTGATGTGGCCAGCC
This sequence comes from Balneolaceae bacterium, assembly GCA_041641755.1. Taxonomy (GTDB): domain Bacteria; phylum Bacteroidota; class Rhodothermia; order Balneolales; family Balneolaceae; genus JAMQKA01. Next base: position 1,287 of record JBEPXS010000209.1, on the reverse strand, counting down.
TGGAACCCGATGTTAAGCTTGAAACCCCTGGCGACAGCGACCAGAAGTATCCTCACATTAAGGGACCTTTAAATATTGATGCTATCATAGACAAAATTGATCTTGCTCCTGAGGATGATGGATCGTTTTACATTCAGTTTGATTCCAAGGATTAACTGATAAATTCGGAGCAATTATACAGAGATTGGGCAAAACAACAGTTTTAAAAAGCCCTCCTACAATAGTGACCAGAATAGCAGCAGGTCGGCCGATTGACTGGAATATTACTTTTTACTCTTCCAGTGTACCATCTATCAAATGTATCACGCCGTTGTTAGCCCGAATATTATACTCAACAACCGACACTTCATTGATTGTGATATCGTTGTTGTCACTGACGTGCATCTCAAGAACAAGGCCTCCCAGGGAGGGAGCTTTGGACATGGCGGTAATTTGACGCCTTGTAGCCATACCCGTTATAATGTGATTCATTATAAATCCTTCCAGCTGAGCTTGTCCGGCCCGATCTAAACGGCTTGTCATATTCTGCAGAGCTTTATTTGTCGGTACAAAAATAGTGTAGGGGCCGCCAGAACTGAGTTTTGTAGCAAGACCTGCATCTTCAATGGCTTGGGCAAAAATACTTACCTCTTCCTGCCTGTCTAACACATCCAATATGTCTTGAGCAGGTAGTGTTAACGGGGTTGATGCCAATATACAAATGAGAGCCAAATAGGGTATAAGGCTCCTCTCGTAGATATATCCCATTTTCTCAGGTTCTGATTCAAAATAATTTTGAACGTCTCTCTGCCTGATAATTAAGCAGATTACGACTAAGTAGCAAATTATTTTAGCTTTATGCCGGTCGGCTACCGGGATATTTGTCCTATTGTTTTTTTTAACTGGTCAAAGACAATCGGCTTAACGAGATAAGCCAAATAATTTGTTTCCTTGGCCCGTTCAATCGTTGTTTTGTCGGAGTTGCCGGTAACATAAATGACGGGCACATCCGACTGGCTACGAATTTGAGTCATGGCATCGATACCGTCAATTTCTCCTTCCAGCATAATGTCCATGAGAATGAGATCAACATCATTTTCCCGTACAGTTTCAATCGCATTTTCTCCCTTGGTAACACTGTTGACAATATCATGACCTAGCCGTTGGACCATGCGGCCCAGCATGAGTGATAAAACTCGATCATCTTCTACAATCAGAATATTCATATACGTTTATAAAATGCAGATGAATTAATTTTTAAATATGATAAAGAAATTTATGAGAATAACAAGGCTAAAAAATATCATT
>JBEPXS010000208.1:0-6491 GCA_041641755.1 Balneolaceae bacterium | reverse complement strand
ATATTGAGTATAATTACATAAACGCCGTTTTTAATCCATAGAGAAAGAAATTATAGACATCTATTACATTTTACGACTCCAGTCCAGGGCACCACTTTAAAAGATGTAAATCGTTTCATTCCAACGGTTTACATCTTTTTTATTTTCGCCATTTACAACCTCTGTATAACATAACCCTCAAAAAAGCCTATAATAATGACCTTTCTTTTTCTTTGGTTTTTTTGTTCTTGGAATTATTTTTTACTTAAATATTCTATTCTTGACTAAGCTCGGACATTTTTTATTACTGGAATTGCTACAAAAAATGGACAGTTGGTTAAACCAGATCATGCAGCTAATTCTTGTTGTCGTCTGGTTTTTCTTCCAAAATCAAAACATTTTAGTGCCGTTTCAAGAAATTCTACTCCGCTTCTAATTAATTTTTCCATCATTTCTTACCTCCGTTGACTATACTATTTTAGATTTACTTTAAAAAAAGCCATTCAGCATAGTATCTTATATAACACGATACTATTTTGCTCGACAAAAAGTACTGGAACAAAGAGCAGATATTTCTATTTAAATAATACATTTCACAATTATAGTTGGGGTATTATGATCAAATTCAAATTAGGGATTTTCTTATTTCCTTTTCTTCTCATCACAGGTTGCAGTGGTCAAGAACAGCAGGAAAGTGTTGAGGATAGCGAAGAAATTGAACTTGTTAATGAAACAGATTCGCTATCCCATGAACTTTCGGCGGGTAGTGATTCTGTTGAGAAGAAGTTGCAAGATCTGCAGGCAACCTTAGACAATCTAAATAATGAATTACAACAGTAGAGTAGATAATATTATTATGAACCGTTTATCACAGATAAGTTTATTAACATTATTGGTCCTACTCTTAGCAGCAGGTACTGGTTTTTCACAAAACAATAACAAAGGCAATAAGGGTAACAAAGAAAAAGGCAACAAGGAGAAAGTAGAACAGAAAGCGGAACGCGCTGTAGACAGCCTTAAAGCTCTACAGGGCAGAGCTGATTCGTCGAGACAGAAGGCTAAAGGGCAAAAAAAGAACCAAGGACAAGGGCATGCCTACGGTAAAAATAAAGGTGATATGACCGGACGTGAGTTTGGTCAGGCCCGGGCTGCGGCGGCCAAAAAGCTGAGAAATAATATCGAAAAGCTGGATCAGAATGTTGATTCTGCGGAAGTTGCGGCCGAGAAAGCCAAAGAAGAAATAGAACAGGCTGAAGAAAACCTGGAAGAAGAGGACTTAAGCGAAGAGGAGAAACGCGAGAAAAGACAGCAGATAGAAAAAGCCAAACAGCAGCTTTCTGAGTTAGAAGAGATGATCATAAACGAAAAGGCTAATCTAAAGAATGCCCGTAATAAACTCGAAAAGTTAACCGGTGAAGAGCCTGCTTCTGAGGCAGATGATTCTAACGAAGAGGGTGAGGGCGAAGAGGACGACAAAGACAACCGTGAAGAAGATAATCAAAAAGAACAGGATCGTTAATAAATAGTTTTTACCAAGCTTTATTTGAAGACAGGCTTAAGTTTCTGCCTTTATTTGGATGGGGGATGAGCCCTCGTCATTTCGAAGCATAAAAAACTGGAGTCCGCCGGCCGTTGGATGGAATGGAGGAATCTCTCTCAGATGGAAGGTTACACGCGGAAACAGCATCTGCCTCTTACCCCGAACTAGCGTTATTTACAAAAATGAGCTTCCGATTCCGGTAACATCAGACTTCTCAAATTCAAATAGAAACCGGGTTCCTTCATCACTGGAAATCTCAAGATCTCCTTCCAACTGCTGTACCAGGGAATTGATCAATGTCATTCCCAGCGTTTTCGATCTGTCCAGATCAACCCCTTCAGGCAAACCGGCGCCGTCGTCAGCAATATCAACCTGTACAAGTCCTTCATCCTCCTGAAGTTTAACTGTAATCGTACCCTCCTCTCTTTCTTTAAAAGCGTGTTTGAACGCATTGGTAACTACTTCATTGATCATCAGGGCACAGGGTATCGCCTGGTTTATATTTAGTGCAATCTGCTCGCTTTGAACTTCTATTGAAATCTCTTTCGCATCACCGTACATGTTCTGCAGGCTGTCGATAAGCTGTTTTATATTCTTTCCCAGGTTTACATATGATAGACTTTCAGATTCGTAAAGCAATTCATGGATGATGGCTATCGTCTGTATTCTTTGCTGGCCGGTACGGAGTGTCTCCTGCAACGTGGCGTCGTCACTGTCCAGGGCCTGCAGTTCCATCATGCTACTTACAATTGCCAGGTTATTTTTAACACGGTGGTGTATTTCCGCCAGGAGTGTCTCTTTCTCTTTCAGCGACTCTTCGAGCTGGTGCTGGTAATTCAGCTGGTCACTTACGTCAAGAGCTTCAACAAAAATTCCATACACCTCTCCATTTTCATCAAAAAGTGGGGCAAACAGAAGGTTGAAAATGTAATCTTCTTTTGCTTCCGATTCTCCCTTCGGAATTTTTACCGGTTTCTCTTTTCCCATATAAGGCTTACCTGAGAGATATACCCGTTTTAGAATATCAACAATTCCCTGGGATTCAATCTCGGGTAGCACATCAGTCAGTTTTTTGCCGATTATATCGTCTTTGCCTATTACTTTGCGATACGACTCATTGGCTATGACATAGCGAAATTCCGGTCCTTCCAGCACACATTTGGGGGAAGGGGCTTTTTCAAACATTTTTTTCAGTTTGTCCCGATCGCTTTCCGCTTCCTTTCTCTGTGTCTGTTCTTCCTGCAATAAGGAACTCAGTATATGTTCCAGCTCCTTTTGCTTGGTCACGTCCACCCCTGAGCCAATAATATAGGTGCGATCATCCTGCTGAAATTTGTTTGCGACAAACCGATAGAAAGCGGTGCTGTTGTCAGCCGTATTTAACTTTAATTCAACGGTCGAATGTCCTTCTTCAAATACTTTGGCAATTTCATTTAAAATTCGCTGTTTATCTTCTTCATGCACAAAATCGACGGCGGGTCGTCCTTCAATTTCTTGAGAAGTAAGCCCGAAGACATCAGTAGAGTGATCATTCCAACGGATTACTTCTCCTTTCTCATTCAACAGGAAGAATATACCCGGTAAACTATTTAAGACCACCTCGGTAAAATCCCTTTGATTTCGGAGAGCCTTCTCTGTTTTTTTTCTTTCACTTATATCCCGAAAAATAAGACTGGTTCGCTGTTCTCCTGCAGAATTAGTAAAAACAGAAGTTGTCAGTTCCACCGGAAACCTGCGACCTGTTCTATGGATAAAAGTGAGTTCTCCGGAGAACTGACCGGTTTCAGAACGCTTTTCCAGTGCCCTCTCCAGCTTGTCATCTTTTGCTACCAATCCTTCTCTTCCCTCCCGGATGATCTCCTGCTCAGACATTCCCAGCATCTTACAAGCAGCCTGATTTACCTTCAGTATATCCCCATTGGGATTAGTAAGCATCACTCCATCCAAGCTATTTTCGAACAGCATTTGGTACTTTTGCTGAAAATCCAGCTGGCTTGTAACATTTTGGGCAATAACGAGCTTATATTCTTCCTCACCATACGACACCGGATTTGTTAAGATGTGTACATACAGGAGATCTCCATTCTTTTTCTGATGCCTCCAGATTCCTGCATTCTCGAATACTTTGTTACTGGCACTGGACAGGTGCTTTTTTAATTTAGGTACCTCGCTCCGAGGACGCAGATCACTAATTCTAAGAGAACGCATCTCCTCTTTTGAATACCCATAGAGTTCCACAGTGGCTTGGTTGACTTCCTTTATGGTAAGATCCGATGGGTCGTAGATATACATCGGGTTGGGATTCTCACTGAAAAAAAGATCTACGTTTTTTACTTCCATAAAGAAATAGCACTCCTAAAGCCAACCTTTATACCCAATATTAAAATTCTTTAATATTTAATAAAAGAAAAAACTTCGAGAAATGCTCTGTTCAGATTTATTAATTCTGAATGCATGATTGGGCATGAAAAAATCTCTCGTTATCCTAAATATGTTGTTCTGAACTTAAAAGCTGGGTCTTTGCAGGGTTTAACGTGTGCCAATCGTTTAGCCGAAGGGATGCTGGTACCTGGAATACCAGAATGTTTTAAATCGGACAGAAGGTCCGACACGAGATAAAAAAGGTATGCTGTCAGTAAGAATCAGACCCTGCGTATCCAAGTCCAGAGAACTCCGGACAACTAATTGTTAAAAATTGAAAGTTTCCTCTCTATCATTAGTTTAAATGGTTTACTTTCCATAATTATGTTTTGGGATTTAGACCTAAAAAATAGAACAAGGGATTCGTAATGGATATACATTTTTCGCTTTCTCTGCAGGAGATTAGTACCGGCTTTCTGACGCTGCTCATTTTGTTCGCTTTCAACTCATTGTCTGAGGCACAGCAGACTACGTACGCGGAAAAACTTGGTTATCCCAAAGGTGCCAAAGTGTTAATTCTGCATGTGGATGATGTGGGAATGTCGCACGATTCGAACCAGGGGGCAATTAAGGCGATGGAAGAAGGCGTGGCCAATTCTCTCAGTATTATGATGCCTTGCTCGTGGGTTCCGGGATTTGCCAAATATTATAACAAACATCCGAATCTTGATGCAGGCTTGCACCTGACACTTACTTCCGAATGGAACAACTATCGCTGGGGACCGGTAGCGGGTGCCGCCTGTGCACCGAGTCTGGTCGACGACCAGGGAGCGCTCTATGCTACAGTTAAGGAAGTTGTTGAAAACGCCAAAATTGAAGAAGTTGAAAAAGAGATCCGGGCCCAGATTAAGCTGGCTCAACAGATGGGCTTTAATCCTACCCACCTGGATTCACACATGGGTACACTGTTCGCCACACCAGAACTGACACAATTGTATATTGAGCTTGGCATAGAATACCAAATTCCCATCATGTTTCCCGCCGGCCACAATACCCTAATTAGCAAAAATATGGATATATCAGATGAACAGGCCAGGCAGATGCAGCAAACCGGGCAAAAACTCTGGGCATCCGGACTACCAGTGCTGGATGACCTCCACAGCCTGAGTTACAGCTGGAAGATTCCGGAAAAACTGACTAATAACGACAAAAAGCTACAGGACTACTGGACCAAGCAGTATATCAACTCATTTCAAAATCTGGAGCCGGGTATAACGATGGTGATCATGCATTGCACTGATCCTTCGGAAAACTTTGACCGAATCTCCGATTCCGGTCCCCTGCGCAAGGCCGATATGCTGGCGATGATCGACCCGAAAATGGCCGATTATATCGAAGAAAATGATATCATCCTTACGACCTGGAAGGAGCTAAAAAAACGTCGTGACAATATGGAAACCATTAACCAAGAGGATTAATATGGGTTTCAGGCTTACTTACGAAGTTTAAAAGATATCCCGCATAAAACCTGTAATGTCAAACTGTGGTAACGAGTTAAAAATCACATTGAGTACAATTCCTTTTAAACAAATGTTTAATTTCAACATAACAAGACAACCCATATAACGATGTCTTCATCTAATTATATACGAATATCAAAGAATAAAATGCCTTTACTCGTTTTAGCCTTATTGTTCTTTTGCTCATTTGCCATTACAGGCCAGGCTCAAAGCCAGGGTTTGGGTGTTTTCAATGGGAACCAGGATATCGGCAGTCCCGAATTATCAGGGGCTGTTTCCTATGATGCGGAGCGACAGTTTTATACTGTAGAAGGCGCCGGAGAAAACATGTGGTTTGACCATGATAAACTTCACTTCGTATATCGTAAGATAACGGGAGACTTTATCCTGCGTACCCGGGCCGAATTTATGGGAGAAGGAGTGCATCCGCACCGTAAGCTTGGTTGGGATGTCCGTTCTGAACTGGATCCTTCATCTGCACATGTCAATGCTGCGGTGCATGGTGATGGACTCACCTCGCTGCAGTTCAGGCCAATCGCGGGTGATTCTACGGAGGAGAAGCAATCCTCGATTGCGGGTCCCGATATAATTCAGCTTGAGCGACAAGGGAACACGTTTATCATGTCGGTGGCTAAGTTTGGTGAACCATTCACCACTACAGAAATTTCCAATATTGAACTGGGTGATGAAGTTTTTGTGGGGTTGTATGTTTGCTCGCATGACCCGGAAGTAAAAGAAAAAGCAAGATTCCGCAATGTTCGAATCATAAAGCCGGCCTGGGAGGGATTGGTCCCCTACCAGGATTACCTGGGTAGCAACCTGGAAGTGATGGAGGTGAAAACCGGGCATCGCAAAGTTCTGCACCGATCACCGGAATCGTTACAGGCGCCCAACTGGACCCCCGACGGAACCAAGCTTATTTATAACCACAACGGATTGCTGTACAATTATGATCTTGAGCAGGATCGCCCCGAGATACTGGATACCGACTTTGCCATCAATAACAATAATGACCATGTACTTACTTTTGACGGGACTATACTGGGTATCAGCCATCATACCGAAGACACTGACGGTGCCTCCATTATATA
>JBEPXS010000207.1:0-6501 GCA_041641755.1 Balneolaceae bacterium | reverse complement strand
CACCGGCATGTATGGCAAATGGTCGCTCGGCCTGAAAGGCACCAGTGGGGCACCCCACCGCAAAGGGTTTGATGAATTTCTCGGCTACGAAGACCAATCGGAGGCGCATGATTACTATGTGGATCGCCTGCAGACGATCCACAACGGGGTTACGATCAATGTAGATGTTGACACTACACAGTACACGCACGATCTTTTTATGGATGCCTCCCTGGATTTCATTGAGCGGCATGCACAGTCCGAATCGCCTTTTTTCCTGTACCTGCCGGTAACTATTCCCCATGCGGCGTTGCAGGTACCCGAATCTTCATTAGAAACTTACCTGGATGAGGATGGAAACAGCATATTTCCTGAAACACCATTTGAAGGTAATGGTTATGCTGCTCAGAAGACGCCGCTAACAACGTATGCGGCAATGGTATCAAGGCTGGATCACGATATCGGTAGAATTAAAGGAAAGCTTGAAAAACTGGGGATGGACAAAAACACGATACTACTGTTCACGAGCGATAACGGTCCCCATGCCGAGGGCGGTTATGATCCTCAGTATTTTGATAGTAACGGTCCACTTCGGGGAATGAAGCGTGACCTGTACGAGGGCGGCATCCGCGTGCCGATGATTGCGTGGGCACCCGGCATGATCCCTCAAAATAGAAACAGTGATCACGTTTGGGCTATCTGGGATCTCTATCCCACCCTTCTTGAAATGGCACAGGTGGACTATTCATCCACCTCTACCGACGGCCTTTCCATGAAAGAAGCGTTGCTGGGACGTACAGTTACACAAACTCACAATTATCTTTATTGGGAATTTCGGTTCAGGGAGGTCTTTAAACAGGCAGTCCGTCGTGATTCCTGGAAGGCAGTGCGGTTTACAAACAGCGATGGTTCCTCCCACACCGAGCTGTACAATCTGGATCAGGATCCCGGAGAATCCAAAAATCTGGCAGACAAGTATACTGAGCGTGTAAAAGAATTACAGGAACTAATGGACCTATCGCATGAAGAGCCCGATCACAAAGAATTTCACATATCCTGGATCGACAGGTAATATGAGTATTCGCAGGCTTCCATGATCCCGATACCGCCTTTTCATCTCCGGCATATAATCAGCTATTCCGTTACAGGATGCAGACGAACCATCATGATGTCACTTTCTGTCAACATACTGGAGTTAAACAGCACCCACTTGCCGTCCGGACTAATTGAATGGTGCGAATGGGCTTCGTCAGTAAAGGGGCCCCTGCTGGTGGGGCGATGTCCCTTGGTCAACAGGGTATGTTCCCCAGTCTCCAGGTTCAATCGGTGAAGATTTCCGTCGAACGTATCTGAAACACCCCATTTCAGATCCCGGGTTGCATCACTGTGCCAATAGCCGCCATTACCAACCTGTCCATGCCGCTTAACTTCGCCAGTGCGTATATTTGCAGTAAAGACCCCCGTGGGATTTTTTTGCAGACGATCGAGATGTGCCATCACATTGAACATAATATGATCCGGTCCTGTAAATACCTCATGGGTGACCCACTCGTCGGGCTTCTCTTTATAAATGGCACGATTATTAACTTTTCCATTTTCATCTACCGTGAGGTACCACATGCGTTGTGGGGCATCTCCACCGGTTTCCCAACAATACATAATTTCACCGGAAACGTACGGATTGGCCTGCAGATGGTTTGCCCAAAAAGGTACTTCCACAAGCTTGGTAATGTTGCCCGAATTAAAGTTTACGCTGTAAATGCCAGAACGTTCTACATCCAGCCGGGAGGCAAAAAAGCCACGCTGTTCGTTTGCATCGAGTCCGAATCCCCCCGAGGACCGCAGCCCTTCTGGCAGCGTAGCGAGCACGCGTTCATATGAAGCGGGATCACTGTCTGAAGCGCCTTTTTCACTGTCATCCAGCAGTCTCCCCAGATCCAGCTCAATCAGTTGACCATTTTTGAAATAGTAGGCCACGTTTTTATTCCAGCCCAGATGAAATTCACGGCTCCGATCCCCGGTCGTAACCTGCACTATCTCATAGTTATCCATAGATATGGCATAGTATTGACCATCAGCACGGCTGGAACGGAACACAATGTACTCCCCGTCCGGGGTCCACTGCGGATGGGTTTGATAAATCTTGGAATTGTGGTGCCGCGAGGTAGTAAGTGCAATGATTTTGGCCCCGGTTTTTTCATCGCTCAGGATCAGATGTTCAGATGGAAAACGTTGACCAAAAATGTCGGTATCGGTCATCTCAAAGGTATAGGAAGGATCTCCATATTTCTTCGCATAATCTATGCCATTTATCGTCTGTGCCTGTACGATGGAGCTGACCAGGACAAACCCGACCCACAGTAATCCTGTTGGTAATACGTTAAATATCAAAATCTCTTTTATACTTGACAGACATTGTACAATCTTTCGGAATGTGGCTAATTTCATCATAGTTCGGTTTGTTAATTAAAATTGGGTGTGGTATTCAAACAAACTAACGGGATGATTCCGGCATGATCCGGGGAAGCCGGTCGCTGCACACCCCCAAAACCTGAATCGCTATCAGTGCATGTTAGGCTGCGCTGTTAGTACTCACGCGATCGGCTTCAATAATGGGATTGAGTACGGCGGGACCGGTCACTTCAGTCGTCTCCAGTTCTCCCCCGCCCATCCGTGCTTTCTCCAAGGCTCGCTCAATGTAAACGGCGGTGTAGCCCTCAGCTTTCCTCTTACCCGTTCAGAAATCTCCAAACGGAACGTATTTATCCCCTACAAAAATTTATGTGTTGCTGGTTATATTTTTGAACCGTTTAACCCTTCGATTCTTTCAGTTATCGATCCAAAACCCTTATGGTGTTGCAGATCCATCAATTCCCTGGTCATTTCCTTCTGAATTTCTGCATTCCCTTCTGCACTTCGTACCATCATGGCCGCTCCCAGCGCCGTATAATTAAGAGCAGAGGGCGTATAAATTTCCATGTCCTCCAATGTTATTGCCAGTAATTTCAGAAATAGTTCGTTCCGGGCAAAACCTCCGGTGACAATTATCTTTCTGATTTCTGTTTCACCAATAGCCAGCTCTATCGCCTTATGTTGAATGGCCACCAAGTCATATACTAACTGATAATATCCCTCGGTATAAGAATTAAACTGGGTAACATCCCACTCCCCCTTGGATGGATGTGGATCAGGTCCAGAGGAATTCGCTTTTTCCTGGACCAGTTTCCGCCGGGCTGAGTACTTCTCTATAATTGTATGCAGGAGGTCGGGGTTCAGATCAATTTTATCTTCATCGTCGTCCCTACCAAAATATTCATCAAGTTTCTTCTTTTGATGGGCGTATTCGCCTCCCAAAAAATAGCGGGCGGCCTTTACTGGCTTCCCTTCGATATTTAGATAACTGAGACAGTCTTTTTCCAGTTCTTCATAGGTCAGTGGTTGATGATTAAATGGGTTAAAGGCGATACTCCAGGTACCGGTTGAAAGAAGCATAAAAGGCTCATCAAACACTTGTATAAACGGTGCCAGGGCGGCCGAGCTGTCATGAATTCCGGTTCCCACCTGCAAAGAATGCCCGTGAATAGTCGTATCTTCGGTATGAGATACAGACCTGATCTGTGGGAACAGCGATTCGAGTTGCTCTAGCTTTACCCAGTTGTGATAAGTATGTTGTTCGAAATTCCACAACGCTGTGTGGCATCCTATGCTAGTAAGCTCCGAACTGTAGCTGCCAGCAAACAGATAACTAAAATATTGAGGAAGATGCAGTGAGTATTCTATCTTTTTAAACAGCTCAGGCTTTTTGTTCTTCAGCCAAAACAGTTGAAGTCCCGAATTAAGCATTCCCATAGGGGGCGAAGCCGTTTGCAGGGCCAGTTGCCGGCGGGTACCATATCTATTATAAAACTGATCCAGCAGCTCTTCTGGATACTCCTTCAGGTAATTGTAGAGCGGGGTAACAGGGTTACCATGCTTATCCAAATGAACTAAACTGGCCCCATAGGTCGAAATATTGAGTTTCCCAACCTTAAACCGATCGTCGTTCAGGGCCTCTTCAAGGATCTTTCCGACCCAATTAGTTAGTTGATCCAGATCCTCACAGGGAGCCCCGTCATCATCCAATGTCTCCTCAAAACATTTTTTCTTACTCAACAGTACATTGTACTCCCTGTCAAAAAGCAGAAACTTTTTGTTGGTCTTGCCAATATCAAATATTGCTGTAACAGGCGTTGGCATTTATCTTCTTCTCACTACATGTTGTTTGTATCCCTTTTACAGACCGGTTGCTACCGTATCACTTCCCCGCTCATCGATGAGCTGTTTTCGAACTTCCAGACTACGGTATGCCTTAATAGGTTCGATGGCCGCCTCATTACGGAGCCTGGCCTCCCGTAACAGCGGACGTAAATCTGCACGGAACGCACCCTGCAAGATCTCTTGTGCCAGTACAGGGTCGTTTCCCTGCTGGGCCTCTTCCAGTCTTTGCCGATCGATGATCAATGCCCGGGCATATGCCAGGTTAATCGCCTCTACCGACTGCAACAGATCTTCCAGCGGATCTTTCACATTATGACTCGCATCGATCATCCAGGAGAGTGGTGGATTGCCGGAGTTCTCATCCTCCATCCCCTGAACCAGTTGATTAAAGATGAGAAATAATTGATAGGGTTTAATGGCGCCCACCGTCAGATCATCATCGCCATACTTGGAATCATTGAAATGAAAGCCGCCGAGTTTCTCCTCCATCAAAAGCAGGGCTACAATCTGTTCAATATTGGTGTTGGGCAGGTGATGCCCCAGATCCACCAAGCTGTATGCCTGATCTCCCAGCTTCTTCGAAAAGAGCAGCGATGAACCCCAATCCTGCACCACCATCGAATAGAAATTGGGCTCATACGGTTTGTATTCCACAAGAATCTTCCAGTCAGAAGGAAGCTCTGCATATATCTGCTGCAATGAAGCAAGCGTATGTTGAAATGCTTTCTTAAAATTCTGCTGCCCCGGGAAACAGGAACCATCAGCCAGCCATACTGTCAATGCTTTTGAACCGAGAGCTTCACCATATTTGATCACTTCGATGTTGTGCTCAATAGCCTGTTGGCGGACCTCCTTTTTTGTATGCGACAGTGATCCGTACTTGTAAGAATGTTCTTGATCGGGCTGATCCTGGAAGGTATTGGAGTTCACCGCGTCAAACTTAATTCCGTGATTCCCGGCTCGCTCTTTGATCGCCGCAGTATCTTCGGGAATATCCCACGGGATATGTAGTGAAATAGCACCGCTGGATCTATTCAGGGCGTGCAGGATCCCCACATCATCGATCTTCTCTTCCAGGCTCCCCGGTTCTCCTCCAATCGGAAATCGTCCGAACCGGGTGCCGCCCGCACCAAGAGCCCAACTGGGAATGGCCACCTGAAAGTCAACAATCTTGGCTACGATTTTTTCAACATCCAAACCTTGCTGTTGTAACTGTGTTCTCAAAAAATCGAAGGACTCACGATGCTCTCTCCGGTTTTTTTTGTTCAAATCTGTTATTTGCTGTTTTTCAATCCTCATTCCACCACTTCTTATTGTTCGTTTTTATATCTAACCTTTTTCCACCTTCTCTTTCTCCACCAGTTGTATTGTGTATAAATCAACGAAACAACTCCTAAATCACACCTCCAGTGCTTCCTCGTTCATCCAGGCGGGTGCAGTTAAAAACCAGCAGAAAGTACCAATCAGCATTAATGTCTTTTGTAAGTCTGCGTTTATTGAGCCATTAAAAAGCAGGATCGGCGGTACCAGTGTGAGCAGTAATCCTATAATTGAAATCGTTATGTAAAGTATCCTCATCTACTATTTTCCTTTCTCTGTTCTGTTTATCTGTTTGTGGGAAGCAGGATAGAATCCAATAACTGGCTTCTATCCTTTTTCCATCCAGCTCTACATGCGATCTTAATCAACGTAAAAATGCATCTGTCAACCCACCATCAACCGGTAATATATGACCGGTGGTGTTTTCAAATCGAGAACTCAACAACGAATATATCGCCTCGGTCTGTTGTTTCAGTGTAATCGGACGCATGGTAAGTGTCCGGCTCGCATAAAACTCAGCCAACCGTTCGCGCAGCGTTTCTGTATCCTCGTCTTCATTGTACTCGAGCCCGTATTTTGATAGCGAAGCGATTACCCTGTCGCGGGGAAACATGCTGCTGCCTTCTACCACTGTTGCCGGTGCAACGCCGTTCACCCGAATAATGGGCGAAAGCTCAATGGCCAGCTCGCGTATCAGGTGATTGGCAGCGGCTTTGCTGGTATCGTAGGCCATGCTGCCCTTTTTGGCCACCACGGCGTTGGCGCTGGTGGTGATCACCATGCTGCCCTGCAGATCCTGTTTATCCCAGATCTTGCTGGCTTCGTCCGCCACCATATATCCACCTTTGACGTTCACGCCAAAACTGCGATCCCAATCCTGATCCGGTACATTGCCTTCTTTGTCTGGGGTGGCATAGAGACCGGCGGTAACGGCCACATTGTCGA
>JBEPXS010000206.1:0-6507 GCA_041641755.1 Balneolaceae bacterium | reverse complement strand
CTGGAAGCGACGTTCCAGCGCACCATCTTTTTCAATGTACTGGCGATACTCATTCAGCGTAGTTGCACCGATAGCCTGAACCTCTCCCCGAGCCAGGGCAGGCTTCAGCATATTGGAAGCATCAAGAGAGCCACTGGCTCCACCAGCCCCAACAATTGTATGAAGCTCATCAATGAATAGGATGACGTTATCAGTTTTTTCGAGCTCGCTCATAACCGCTTTCATCCGTTCTTCAAATTGACCGCGGTACTTGGTACCGGCAACCAGTGCTGCAAGGTCCAGCGCTATAACCCGCTTGTCGTACAGAACGCGGGAAACTTTGCGCTCTACGATGCGGCTGGCCAGCCCTTCGGCAATTGCGGTTTTTCCTACGCCAGGTTCCCCAATGAGTACCGGGTTGTTTTTCTTGCGCCGGCTCAGAACCTGGGCCACACGTTCAATTTCCTTTTCGCGACCTATAATGGGATCCAGCTTGCCTTCTTCAGCAAGTGAGGTGAGGTCGCGACCAAAATTATCTAATACAGGCGTTTTTGATTTTTCCATTTTCTTTTCTCTGGAGCTTCCTGAGGATGATTTACCTCCCCCTTTGGAGGAAGAAAGACTCGCAGATACAGAACGAGAGTCACTTGGATCATCATCCGGCGATGATTTACCTGAGATGATGAGATCCAGTTCTTCCCGGACGGCATCGTACGACACATTAAATTGTTGCAAAATTTGAGCAGCAATGTTTTCGTCATCACGTAATAGTGATAGTAACAGATGCTCTGTGCCAATCGTATCGCTTTTGTAAAGCTTCGCCTCTAGATAAGTAATACGCAGAACCTTTTCGGCCTGTTTGGTGAGTGGAATATTGCCTACGGTTACAGAACCACCTGTTCCGCGTACGGTATCTTCTATTGTTTTTTTAAGTTTGTAAAGATCGCAGTTCAAGTTCTTCAGAATTTTAACCGCTACACCTTCGCCAAGCCTGACGATACCAAGTATCAGGTGCTCGGTACCGATGTAATCATGGCCTAACCTCAGTGCTTCCTCGCGGCTAAACTGAATGACATCTCGAACTTTGCTTGAAAAATTACCCTCCATAGAGTATTGCTAATTTTTGGAGATGAAAAGTTACTCGTTAACAACGAGTCACTTGCTTTTTTAGTTCATTACACTAACGAAAGTAGTGTTGGCATAGTGCAAAAGCAAACAAAAGTAATGGATGTATATAATTATCGAAGTTCACCAATAAGCTTACCCCGTTGCGTGCCAATAATTTCGATAGTATTTACCCCACTTAAATTAAGTTAGCCAAATACATATTAAACCTTTATTAATATCGTCATCTAGCTTTAAAGGCTAAACCTGAAATTCATGAGGAGTAGCAAATGTTCCTTATTCTATTGTCGATTAAATATAATACTATATATAACTATGGAAAGGACAGGAGTGTAGTGTGTGCTTAATTAATATAGTGGGCGCCCTGTCATCTCTTCGGGCTGATTCAGGCCCATCAACTGCAGCAGGGTAGGAGATACGTCGGCAAGCTTTCCATCATGCATCTCGATATTTTCGCCACCATTCACAATCATGGCTGGAACAAGTGCGGTGGTATGCGCAGTGTGTGCACTACCATCTTCCTGGATCAAACAGTCGGCATTCCCGTGATCTGCTATGATCAGAATTTTATAGCTGTGTTGGGTAGCCGTTTCCACCACTTTCTGTAGCTGGGTATCAATTGTTTCAATTGCCTTCACGGTGGCGTCCATGTCTCCGGTATGTCCTACCATATCAGGATTCGCAAAATTGAGTACACACAGATCAAATTGTTCAGTGATAAGTTGTTCACAAAGTGCATCTGTAACTTCCGGGGCACTCATCTCCGGCTGAAGATCATAGGTAGCTACTTTTGGACTTGGTATGAGAATTCGTTCCTCACCTTCAAAAGCGACTTCTTCACCCCCATTAAAAAAATAGGTGACATGAGGATATTTTTCTGTTTCTGCTATACGCAGTTGCTTCAGGTTTTGGTTGCTCAAGTATTCTCCGATCGTGTTCTCAATATCGAGCGGTGGATAAGCAACGTGGACCCAGTCAAAGGTTTCGTCATAGGCGGTAAAGGTCACATAGTGGAGATCCAGATCTTTGCGAACCTTAAACTTGTCGAAATTGTCATCAGACAGAGCTCGTGTAATCTGTCTGGCACGGTCGCCTCTTATATTATAGAAGATAACTACATCTCCGGGTTCGATACGCGATTCCGGGGAATCATCAATCAATTTCGGTTTTACAAATTCATCGGTGACTCCCTCGTCATAAGAATGTTCCAGGGCTTCCACGGGAGAGTTGAACTGTTCACCCTCTCCATTTACCAAAAGATCATAAGCCAGTTTGGTACGGTCCCATCGATTGTCCCGGTCCATTGCGTAATAGCGGCCCACAATCGAGGCAATTTTGCCGGTTCCTATCTGCTCGGCTTGTTGCTGAAACTCCTTCACATATTCGACCCCACCGGTAGGTGCGGTATCTCGGCCATCGGTAAAGGCGTGTACAAAAGCATTATCTATGCCTTTGGAGTGGATAAGATCTAAAAGAGCAAATAAGTGATTGTTGTGACTGTGTACACCTCCATCTGAGAAAAGTCCTAAAATATGAACTTTATTTTTATCCCTGGCTTTTTCAATAGCCTCAAGGAGTACCTCATTTTCTTTGAAGGAACCTTCTTTGATATCTCGATTTATCCTGGTTAGTTCTTGCCAGACAATGCGGCCGGCTCCGATATTCAGGTGACCTACTTCAGAGTTGCCAAACTGTCCTTCAGGCAGTCCCACATCAGGACCACTGGCTGAGAGCTTGGAGTGAGGATTGTTCTCAAAGAGTTGATCGATGAACGGCTTGTCGGCTTTTTCAATAGCACTGACTTCCGGGTCTTCGGCCAAGCCGTAGCCATCCAATATTACAAGTAGAGCTTTAGAGGTTGGAACAGCCAATACGTTTAATTGGTAATTTTAGAGATTGTTAACGTGCTTGGTGAGCTTGGCTTTTCTTCTTGCCGCTTTATTTTCATGGATGATACCTTTCGAGGCCATTTTGTCGAGGTAAGAAGTGGCTTCTTTAAGATACACTTCTGCTTTTTCCTTATCGGTAGTGTCCAATACTTTTTTTACAAGCGTTCTCATTTTTGAACGCTGAGCACGATTATGCTCTCGTCGTTTTGCATTTTGACGTACGCGTTTTTTTGCGGATTGATGTTGTGGCATAAATTTCGTTCAGTTTAACTTAATTTGTTCGTCCGTTGAATTAATTCGTATTATCTGATACGCCTTTTCAGAAAGCCCCAAAAGTTAACCTTTCTGAATTCAGAATACAAGAAAACATTGAAATATTAACAAATTAAAAGTAATTTGGGAGACTTTCCGACATGATAATAGTCATTGATGGTCCGGCCGGTTCAGGTAAAAGCTCTACGGCCAGAGCTGTCGCGGATAAGCTTGATATTCAGTATCTCGACTCCGGGGCACTTTACCGAACACTGACATTAATATTTCTGGAGTCGGAAAAAGAAGAAACGAAGTTCTTTGAGTTGTTGAATCAAAAGTCGATCTCATTTTCTTATACAAATGAGAAATTTCACGTACTGGTGGATGGCCACGATGTTTCGAACCGAATTCGTGGTATTGCGGTGAACGAGCATGTAAGCACCGTAGCTGCTATGCCGCCGTCCAGAGAATTTGTGAATAACCTGTTGCATGAGGCAGTTAAGCAGGAGGCCTGGATAGCTGAAGGTCGGGATTTGGGAACAGCTGTGTTCCCCGAAGCCGAATTAAAGTTTTTTATGGTGGCTGATGCTGATACCAGGGCCGAACGCAGGTACAAGGAATTATTGGAACAAGGAATGCAGATAACGAAGGAAGAAGTGAAGCAAAACATCCTGGAACGAGACCGAAAAGATTCTCTCAGAGAAAAAGATCCGCTTCAGAAAGCACCAGATGCAATTGAAGTGGATACCAGTGAGATGACTTTTGAACAACAAGTAAGTTTTATTTGTTCAATAATTACGAATAAGTTCAACAAACAGTTGAACATTAACTAAAACCTTAATTAATCCCTTTCTATTCTTACAAGAATGGGAAGCGGCAATTTTAACTAAAACCATAATGACCGAAGAAGTTAAACAAGAACAAGAAAATAAAAACCAACAAGCGGAAGAAACAACTACTGCTGAAGAACAACAAGAAGAGGAAGTGAAAGAGACCGGGGAAGAGTCGGTTGAAACAGAAACTGAAGCTACCTCCGAGGAAGAAGAAACAGCTGAAGCCGAAACTGCAACAGAAGCTGAAGAGGCAGGGCAGGAAGAAGCCCCGGATGCTACCAGTGAAGAGGAAGTTCGTGTTGAGGTAGATGAGGATGATATCGCCGCTTTTACCGGTGATCTTGACGATGATAAAATTTACACCTTAGATGAACTTCAGGCAGCATCGGAAGATTATACTGATGATGAGTTTCACAGCCTGGCCTCGATGTATGAGGATACGCTCAATGAGATTGAAGAAAAGGAAATTGTAACAGGACGTGTTGTTTCGGTCGATGAGAAGTATGTGGTTGTTGACATCGGCTTTAAGTCCGAGGGAATTATCCAGGTAAATGAATTTCCCGATGAAGTGGTGGAAAACCTGGCACCCGGTGACGAAATTGAAGTCTTCCTGGATAAAGTTGAAGACCAGGAAGGTCAGCTTATTCTCTCCCGCCGCAAAGCTGATATTCTGCAGGCCTGGGAAACCATCGAGCGATCGCACGAAACCGGCGAAGTGCTTGAAGGATATATCAAGCGCCGTATCAAAGGTGGTATGGTTGTGGACATTATGGGCATCGACTGCTTCCTGCCCGGTTCACAAATTGATGTTCGTCCCGTACGCGATTTTGATGCCTATGTTGGTAAAACCATGGAGTTCCAGGTCGTAAAGCTCAACATGCAGGCCGAGAACGTCGTTGTTTCTCACCGTGCGCTTATCGAGTCTGATCTGGAAGAGCAGCGTGAAGAAATTCTCTCAACCATTGAAGAAGGGCAGGTACTCGAGGGAATCGTCAAGAACATTACCGATTTCGGTGTATTTATCGATCTGGGTGGTGTCGACGGACTGCTGCACATTACTGATCTCTCCTGGGGACGTGTTGAACATCCCGAAGAGATTGTATCGCTTGACCAGAGTATGAACGTTGCGGTCATCGATTTTGATGATGAATCCAAGCGAGTTTCGCTCGGCTTGAAGCAACTTCAGCCACATCCGTGGGATGAAATCGATATTAAGTATCCCGAGGGGATCAAGGTTCAGGGTCGAGTGGTCTCCATTGCCGATTACGGTGCATTTATCGAACTTGAAAAAGGCGTTGAAGGACTGATTCATATTAGTGAGATGTCCTGGACCCAGCACATCAAGCATCCGTCTCAACTAGTGGATAAAGATGATATCATCGAGTGTGTGGTGCTGAATGTAAACGAACCCGAAAAGAAAATTTCGCTCGGTGTCAAGCAGCTTGAAAAAGATCCCTGGGAAGATATCGACAAGCGTTACCCGGTCGGCTCCAAGCATACGGGCACGGTTCGCAATCTCACCAACTTCGGTGTGTTTGTTGAACTCGAACCCGGCATTGACGGCCTGATCCACGTTTCCGATCTCAGCTGGACTGAAAAAATCAACCATCCGAACGAGATTATCGACAAGGATCAGGAGATCGAAGTGGTCATCCTGGCTATCGACTTTGAAAACCGTCGGATTACGCTTGGCCACAAGCAGATTGACGAGAACCCGTGGGAGCAATTCGCGGAAGAACACGGCTTGGGTAATCAGGTTGAAGGCGAAATCTTCAAGATTACTGACAAAGGCCTGTTTGTAAAACTTCCGTTTGAACTGGAAGGATTTGTTCCTGCCAGCAAGACCGAAGCAGGTGGTGACCTATCTGAATCGTACGAAGTTGGAGATACGGTTGAAGCTTACGTGATTGAGCTGGACGAGAATAATAAAAACCTTACTCTCAGCCAGCGTGGTAAAGATGCCAAGAAGGTGAAGCCGTCCAAATCATCCGAAGAGCGTCCCAGCAGAGAAGGACCTGTAGAGCGGGGCACACCTACACTGGGTGAGATGTCCGGCCTGGCCGATCTGAAGCGTGAGATGGAAGAGAAAGAAGAAGCGGCCAAATTGCAGGCTGAAGAAGTTGCCGAAGCTGAAACTGAAGAAACAGAAGAAGCTGAGGAAACGGAAGAAGAGGAAGCCGAAGAAACAGCCGCTGAGAAAAAAGAAGATTCTTCTGACGAAGAAGAATAAACTCATTCTCTATCTTAATTTCTTAAGCAAAAAAGCCCGGAAGCAATTCCGGGCTTTTTTAGTTTTAGTAGCTGTCATTGCGAACGAAAGGTTGTGCTTTTTTACAACCTGGAGTGTGGCAATTTCCCGGATATTATTTTCATCCGTTATCGAGCCGACAAGAAGTTTGTTACGGCACCTTCAGGCAGTATACCGCCTT
>JBEPXS010000205.1:0-6546 GCA_041641755.1 Balneolaceae bacterium | reverse complement strand
GCCCATATTTCTCCAGTGCGTTGTAGCGGCTTTCGGCGTTAGGATCGTCCACTTTCTGAGAACCGCGGACATCCTGCAGGATATTCAGCACATCATCTTTTTTAACACCATGCTGTTTCAGCAAGTTGCCGGCCTCAGATTTGGCCTCAAGCATACCGATCAGCACATGTTCCGAGCTGATATATTCGTCACCGAGATCATCAGCCGATTGTTGTGCCTTGTCAAAAAGTTCTTTGGAATTGTTGGAGAGATATTGACCCGAGACGGATGCCCCCTTCACTACCGGAAGCTGATCTATCCGTTGGTCCAACTCTTTTTTCAGCTGTGGAGTACGCACTCCGACCTTATTCAGGATGGTGTTTACCACATTGTCTGAGTCGTTCGCCAATGCCAGCAGTATGTGGGTGGGCTCCACCGCCTGGTGGTTGTTGTCGGCGGCGATATCAAGAGCGTTTTGTATGGCCTCCTGTGCCTTGAGTGTAAATTTGTTGAAATTCATAACAGTCTTAATTGATGTTTATATCTTTTTGTTTTCTATATAATAAAAAAGCGAATACCGTACCGCACTGGGGATTATGTCTATTTTTCAGTGATATGATACATTTTTAGTTGCCTGATTGCCTTTTAATCAGGAGTAGAGCACGAAACCTGCCACATAGGGAGACTCGTGAGTATCTTTGACAGTTTTATAGTTTCATTTATTATTTTAAGAAAAAGAAGCCTCCCAAATTGTCAGAGTTTCCCCTATAAGGAATAAAGTTCATTGAATTATTCCGTTGGGAAAGATGCTTAGTATTGTAGGCAAGGGTTTAACAAGAATAAAATCTTTAGTAATCATGGATAGTGTAGAAATTTCCAGAGTCACCGTTGAGCTTAAACGAGGAGATATTGCCAGCCAGGACGATATTGATGCCGTTGTAAATGCGGCCAATGCACAGCTTCGTATTGGTGGGGGCGTTGCGGGTGCTATTCACCGTGCAGCAGGGCCGGGACTAACGGAAGAGACCCGACCTCTGGCACCAATAGATCCGGGAGAAGCCGTTATTACCGGCGGACATGATCTGCCCAACGACTATGTCATCCATTGTCTGGGTCCAGTGTATGGGAGGGATAAACCAGAGGATAAATTGCTGGCCAATTGCTATAGAAATGCACTTGGACTGGCGGAAGAGAATGGCATTGGAAGTGTTGCATTTCCGTCAATATCAACGGGGGCATTCGGTTACCCGATGGATGATGCTGCCAGAGTTGCTTTCCAAACTATAGAAAACCGCATTGGAGAGGGACTGGAGTCAGTTAGGTTAATTCGTTTTGTACTATGGGGCGAAGATGCAATGAATACACACCGGCAGGTGATCGAGGATGTGTTTGGGTAGATTTTGTTAATGAGAGGTCGTTGTTAAGAGGTTGCTAATCTATTCCTTTTTATGCCCATTAGGCACTATTTAAATCGTTCATTTTTTTCATCTCTGCATTAATCTGCTCCCCCAACCTAAAGAACACATGATAGCAAAAGACGAAGAACCGGAAGAATTTACTGTCCGAAATCGGGTTGGCTTCTCTTGCGTTCAGCGCTTCGATCGTGGTCAAACCGATTGAGTTTTAAATTCTTCTTGGGTTTTTGGTCCAGCCTGGCTGGTCCCGAACCCTTTCGGGATTGGGCCAAGCCAAAATGAACACCACAACGACAGTTAGAGGAGACATACCTCAACCCGTGCGACTTTCCGGTAGTTCTGATATTCATTTTTCGATGAGGAAAACCCAGTAGGCGGTCAAGCCTAAAGAACGGGCACCAAAAAACCGCAGGGAGGTTTGGATTTTAAACAGCAATGGTTTCTTCACGCTCCGGCTACTGTCAAATTCCAAGTCTCAAGCTTCAATTATACAATAACAAACCAACAGTTTGGGATTTTAGAAATTGATGCCTGGCATTTATTCACCATATATCTTATTCAACACATCTGCCAGCCGCACGCCAGCCTGCAGTAGTCGCTCTTCGACAGTATCAAAGTTTTTATAGGTGTATTCGTATCCCAGCTGCCTGTCATCTGGCAGGCTGTATACCTGATCGCGCAGCTGCTTTGATTCCCTTGCCCAGTCAAGCACACTGGTTGACTGCCATTTTTTGAGCTGCTCTTTGTTGGGATGATTGATACTGCTGGAAAGTTCGGTATAGCTCAGCTTGGAGTCATTTATCATTTCGCTGTCCCACACTCTGTGGAGGTTCGAGGGTTCCCAGAACCACTCCACATCCACATCATTACCACCCCGGTCTTCGCCGGTACCCACATGCAGGGGCTGATGTATGTCACCAACCAGATGTACCAGCATTTTTAATTTTTCAGCCTCTTCCTTTTTGTCGAGGTTACCGCTTTTGAGTGCCGTAATGATATCGTTTAGTGCTCTGATCAGGTCACCATTCGGATTCTTTTCGGTCTCAGCGTACGTTTTGCCCTCGGGAATTGTAACCCAGTGCCAGTCGTGGGTATGATCATATGCCGAATCTGATTTGATTTCGTCCATCCAGGTGCTGGCAATGGCTAAAGATTCGTCACCCAGGATTGATTTTATCTCTTTTTTGGCAAGTGGTGTCAGATATTGTTCGGCTACATGTCCGACTACCCGGTGACCCGTTTTACCCCATTTTTGAGAAGATTCTGTTCCGGAAAATGTAAAAAGAAGCGTAAAGAGAACGATCAGTGTTTTCATAGACTAATTATAATACTGGTGATTCTATATTGACGGTTAATATCTCTATTTTTTGTCAAGATCGTAAGCCTGTATTTTTATTCTATATTAAAAGTTTCAGGATCCGGAAGGGACATTATGTTTCACTTTCTCAATATCTTTTTTATAACCTTTCACACCCTGTTGATCCTTTTCAACCTTTTTGGCTGGATTTGGGAGAAAACCCGCCTGCTCAATTTAGTTACCCTCTCTCTTACCGCCTTTTCCTGGCTTGTTCTCGGCATTTGGTACGGATTCGGATACTGCCCCTGCACCCACTGGCATTGGATAGTGCGAAGAGAGTTGGGATACACCGACATGCCCAATTCCTACATCAAGTTTCTGGTCGATCTGTTTACAGGGTGGGATGTAAGTCCTGCACTGGTTGACTGGTCCACCGGTATCTTTTTCCTGGTCGCATTTGTTCTATCTATTTATACCAATCATAGAAGCAGAAAAGCCTGACCCTCGGCTCACATGAATATGTGGTTGAGAGAATAAATACATGAAATATTTTAAAATAAACCAATTAATCAATGGTAGGATTATGAATAAATCACTTTTTCATTTTGTCTTAACGATGTTGGTAATTCTAACTTTCTCTACAGCCTATGGTCAGGAATCTGTCGGATTTTCGGATGCCGAAAATATACAACCCTTGCTCGACTACAGGCTGCCTGACTGGGGCTATTCCAACTTTTGGCTGGACCTGGATCATGGGAGCTCATTATCAGACCAAAAGTTTGGACAAAATGCTAAATCGACTTCATTCCAGCAGAATATATCGCTAAGTCCGAGATATAATTTATATCGTGAGTCGGAGTCGCGAGTTTTTACTCTATCCAGTGCTCTAAATCTGGGTTACGAACGAAGCAGCATGAAGAATCAGAGTAGTAACGATGTCGCCAAAAACCCTCAAAATCGCTTAGATACTGATTTACAAACGGACTTCTCTTTGAAAAAATATTTGTCTGCAAAGGTTTTTTTACTGGGAGGTGGAAATTTTTCTATACAGTATTTACGAGACTACGAAGAAAACCGGGAGAATGGCACATTTGTAAGTGATATAACTATGTACGAAAGAAATATTAACCTGAATCCCAGGATCGGTATCGGTTTTGGAAGAATTCGAAATGTAAATCCGGTAATCAGGTCTGTACGGCTTGATGAACGGATGCGAACATTGAATCAGAATACATCGCTTGGGCAAAATCAGATTTTAAATGCCGCCGAACAGTTTACGAAGTACCAGGGGTATCAGGCCAGGTACGATCGTCCTGAAAAACATTTCTGGCAGGATATGAACCAGGCGACAGGCTCGGTACTGTCGGGAATGGATCCATATGATCTGATGTATTTAACGGATGTTTTAGATGAAGCGATCGGAAGCCGATTGGAAGGCTGGGAGGTAACTGTTGGTGGTATTTTTAACTATAACGGTCAACTTGATCGGACGGAGGAAAATACTCAAGGACAAGCCGGTACTAGTCTCGATCGTAGTTTTACTGTTAATAAAAATTTAACTGGATTTGTCAATGCCAGATGGTACAAAAATCTGACATTAAATCATCAAATTGGTGTATTTGGTTCTGTTAATCAAAGCCATCCGCTGGAGGACGATTCAGAAAGTAGTGTTAACTATAAAAGGAGTGCAAGTGCCAGGGCCGGGGTTAATTGGTTATGGAGCGTAGCTGATCGCTGGCTCATTGTTACAACTCTACTGAACGATTATATGAGGAGAAAACGAACTCTCAATCAACAAGTCGGAGATCCTGCTGACTTAATTAATTGGACAAACAGGATTATTTTAAGTAGTGATGTTAATTATTTTATTGAAAACCAACTGTCACTAACCGTTGGTTTGAATGGCCAACTGCGTCACAATGGAAATAATCAAGATGAATCAATTCTCGACTCGCGTAATTTTGCCAGTAGTTTGACAGTTGGATTGCGCTATTACTTCTCCCGCAATCTTTACTAAGACTTGGAATCATAGCAAAGTAACAGAAATACAAATCCCATAGCGCGAGCGTCCTCGCTCATGCTATTTATGTAAATGGAATGGGAGGGCATAAGCGAGATGCTTACACTATTTTATTTAGAGCTGTTTTTCTGGCTTTCCATAAACTTTTTGAACAGCTCCTTGTTCTCATCACTCAGGTCTTCGGGAACTTGCACCATGGCGCGGACGTAGAAGTCACCTTTTTGAGAATTATTTTTAAATTTCGGCATGCCCATGCCGGAGATGCGGAACAGTTCACCGCTTTGAGTTCCTGCGGGTATTTTTAGTTTTACTTTACCGTTGAGTGTAGAAACGCGGGTTTCTCCTCCCAATACTGCCGTATTCAGGTCCACCGGGTGATCGTGGTAGATATGGTCTCCTTTTCGTTCATAATCCTTTGGCTCTTTAACATTTACTTTCAGGTAAAAGTCACCTCGTTGGCCACCGCGTACACTGGAGGTACCTTTTCCACTCACCTTTAGTTTTTGGCCGTCTTTAATACCTTTCGGAATCTTAATCTTCATCTTTTCCTTGCCAATGCGTACGGTACGACTGGTACCCTCGTAGGCCTCCTGGAGTGAAATATCTACATCAGCCGTGATATTTTTCTTTGCCGATTTTTTTCGCTGCCGTCCCGCACCAGGCTGAGAGCGTGTACGAAAGCTTTGTGAGCGGGCTTGTCCCTGTCGGGCTTCGGCAAAAGGATTACCTCCGCCAAACAGGTTTTCAAAAAAGCTGGAAAAGGGACTTTCTCCGCTTCGGCCTTGTTGCTGGCCTCTGCCGCCAAAAATATCATTTATGTCAAAGTTTACACGATAAGATTGGCCTTGCCCACTACGACCCTGACCACGATTGGCATATTGTGACCAGTTAAAATCATCGGCAGAACCGCCGGCACGTTGATATTTTTTCCAGTCTTTACCGACTTTATCGTAGAGTTTACGCTTTTCGGGATCCTTCAGTACCTCATATGCTTCCCCGATCTCTTTGAATTTTTCTTCAGCAGAGTCGTCATCCGGGTTTTTGTCAGGATGATATTTGGCAGCCTTTTTCCGGTAGGCCTTCTTAATTTCATTCTGGGAGGCATTCTTGCTTACGCCCAGTATGTCATAATAATTTTTGTATTCCATAATGGATCAGACTCTGAACTCAAATTTTTTCTGTGTTACCACTCCATCTTAATTAATAAATTGTATTTAAATATACTATGTAACACTTTTCTATTATTTAGGCTTGCAAATTGAATGCCATCTTTTAGAAAGTAACTATTTGACAATAATGGGCAATTTTTTCGCCAGGTTGACATAAAAAAGGCCCCCGGTAACAAAACCGGAGGCCCGAATACTGGCAAATGTGTTCAGAATTACAATTCAAAAGCGATGAACAAGCCGCTGCCACCACGCAGAACGCGCAGTAGTACCACCTGATCTTCCTGTTCAACAAGTTCACTCATTACTTGTTTGAAGTCTTCTACATTTTCTACCTGTTCTTTAGCAACACTGGTAATTACATCGCCTTCTCGTAATCCTTGGCGATATGCATTGCTACGCTGGCTTATTCCAGTGACAACAACACCGTTTTGATCGGGATCGAGATTGAGCTGCTCTGCGATACGAGGCGTTAGATTTTGAATGTTGAAACCAAGACTTTCCGCAAGGCTTTCATCCTGTTGACCTTCTTCCTGCTGGCCGAATGATGCACTTAGGTTTTCGGGTAATTCACCAAGTGTAACGGTTATATCTATTTCTTCTCCGTCTCTCAGTACGCCAAGTTCAACCTCGTCACCGGGTTTTTTACTGGCAATGTCAGTTCGGAAT
>JBEPXS010000204.1:0-6591 GCA_041641755.1 Balneolaceae bacterium | reverse complement strand
AGAGCCGCAAACCTAAGAAACACAGATTAAGAAATTGTTAAATCAACGTGTTCTAACTGTTAAGATCTATAACAATTTTCAACAGGTTTTTATTTATTGGCATTCTTTTATAATTACAAATTCGCTAAATCTCAACCTTCCGCTTTAGATTTTATCCAGTTCACTAATTAACCTGAACTTCAAATAACTTTTTGAAGTCAAGGCATACTCTTAAATTCCTGTTAAGGAATCATATCGACCGCACGGGAGAAGTCTTTGTCGAAATAGATATACCCGGATACAAAAATCTCTCATTCACATTTTCATTCAATCAATAATAATGGCGAGAATATTAAAAATGAGACTAAAATAATCTTCAATTAGGTCGACAAAGCCACAACTGTTTTGCCTCAAAAGTTTCCGCTTCACTTCCCTTTATGTTGTGCTTCAAACTCATTCCAGCTTTCTCTCCAAAAAGTTGGCTTTAAACGTAAATAAGATGGATATTCTCGGGAATAATTCATTTAATTAGATACCCTGCAAAAAAGAATAATCACAGACTCTAAAAACTGAATAATGAGCAACCTTTTTGATCTTTCTGGTAAAGTAGCAATCGTAACAGGCGGCACTGGTGTTCTGGGTGGAGCAATGGCAAAAGGACTGGCCGAGTCCGGTGCCAAAGTTGGTATTCTGGGACGAAGAAAAGACTCCGCGGAGGAAAATGTCAAGGCGATTAAGAGCAATGGTGGAGAAGCGATCCCACTGATTGCAGATGTTCTTGTAAAATCTGACCTGGAAGCGGCTCGAGACAAAATCATGGATCAATGGGGACGCATTGACATTTTAGTAAATGCCGCAGGTGGCAACATGTCCGGAGCTACTATTAATCCTGATGAATCTTTCCTGGACCTGGAAGATGAGGCTCTTGAAAATGTGATGGACCTGAATTTCCTGGGCACCTACCATCCAACGAAGGTTTTCGGTAAAGATATGATCGAAAACAAGCGGGGATCAATTATCCATATTTCCTCTATGGCGGCCGATCTTGCCATCACTCGCGTTCTCGGATATTCTGCAGCCAAGGCAGCGGTCGATAATTTCACCAAGTTTCTTGCGACGGAGCTTGCTTTAAAATATGGGGACGGTCTTCGCGTCAATGCTATAGCACCCGGATTCTTTATCGGTGAACAAAATCGGGACCTGCTGTTGAACGAAGACGGTTCACTCACCGATCGCGGACAGACCATTGTTGACAATACTCCCATGAATCGATTTGGGGAAAAAGAAGAACTGATCGGAACTGTAATATGGTTGGCAAGCAGTGCGTCCAAATTTGTTACAGGCACCGTAATTCCGGTTGACGGTGGATTCAGTGCATTTAGCGGCGTTTAAGAATTAAAATTACCTGACTACAATTCCCTCTTCATTCATTTAACATGAGCTGGGATTTAAAACCGTATATTATTAAAAACGGAATTAGTATATCTATACTACTGCTGCTCCTGCTTTTACCCCGGCTGGCCATAGCCCAGCAGGTTGAACGGTTTGAATACAATAGCCGCCACATGGGTACTACATTCCGGATTGTGCTCTATACTGATTCTAAATTGTTGGCAGATTCAGCGGCGAATGCTGCCTTCACCCGCATTGAAGAACTAAACTCTATCCTTAGCGATTACAATCCGGAAAGTGAATTGAACCGCTTGTCGCGTACATCTGGTAAGGATACTTCTGTTGTGGTCTCAGAACCTTTATTTGAGGTACTGAAGCATGCTCAAAGAGTATCCCGCCAAACTAACGGGGCTTTTGATGTTACGGTGGGACCTTATGTACAACTATGGAGGCAGATGAATCGGCAGATAAATCCCGAGTTACCCTCTGATAAAATACTGGCTGAAACCTCTGAAAAAGTTGGATACCGTCATCTGCAATTAAATAAACAGAAACGTAAGGTACGGTTAACCCGCTCCAATATGCGGCTGGATCTCGGGGGTATTGCCAAAGGCTATGCTACAGATGAGGCCCTTTACATTTTAAAACAGCACGGAATTCGATCTGCGTTGGTGGATGGGGGAGGCGATATTTTGCTGGGTGATCCCCCCCCAGACAAACCGGGATGGAATATAGAGATATATACTCATGAAAAATCTGGTCCACAGAATCGATTGGCACTTCAACTGTCAAATAAAGCGGTAGCCACTTCGGGAGACCTGTACCAATATATTGAGATTGGAGATAAGCGTTATTCCCATATTATAGATCCCCGTACCGGACTTGGACTGACCGTTCGCCGGCAGGTTACCGTGATAGCACCAGATGGCATTGCGGCAGATAGTTACGCTTCCGCTGCCAGCGTACTCGAGCCCAAGAATGCACTGCAACTAATTGAAGGTATCCCGGATATCGCTCTATTTATAGAGCAGAACACCAACGCGGGCATCAAGAGATTTAAGTCAACAGAGTTTGAAAAACTCTTAAAAGAAAAAATAAAATAAAGAAGCTAGGTCTATATCTCCCATATTTAACGCTCAGTTTATTATCTGCAAAGCATAAAGTAGGACTATTCCAAAACTTGTGCCGTAGTTCGGTTATTTTATATTATTCTTTTAAAACCTAACTAGTGTTATGTCTAAGATAAATTGTCGGGTCTACCCTGAATCATCGGCATGTGAACCCACCCCGCCTCTCCCGACGACTGTCGGGACGGCACCCCTCTCCGGGAGGGGACTTATATGCGCCCATACCGATGTGTTCAGCTGCTTCTCTGAAAACAGGCATGTAGCAAATCCCCTCCCCCGGAGGGGTGGATTTCGCATGGGGTTGCGCGAAAGACGGGGTGGGTTCCCCAGGCCACTTCTTTGATGCAAACCGACACTATAGGCGTGACGCGACACCAGCTACTATACATGAGTCAGGTTAAAAGTTTGCTAACTATCCCTTTTTATGCCCATTAACCACTATATGAGTTGTTCATTTTTTCAACGACGAACATCCGCCGGTGGGCGGACTAGTGAACTTTCACCAAAAATGTCGCCGGCTGGTGAAATTATTGTTGCGTTCCCTGCGCCTGCACTAAAACCATTGAACTCGAACCGCTGGGAAGCGCGGTTCTCAAACAGCAATGGTTTCTTAACGCTTCGGCTACGATCACTGTACCAACAAAATTTCAAAGGCCGGGAATAAAAAAGGAGAAAACTACTTATAGCGATAGATGAAAAATAGGAAGAATTTACTGTCTGAGATCGGTTTGGCTTCTCCTGCGTTCAGCGTTTCGATCCTCGTCAAACCGATTGAGTTTCAAATTCTTCTTGATCTTTTCGTCTCTTTTGGATCAAGCCAAAAGGGACACCCAATAAGACAGATTATGCAAAAGATTAAAACCTGGGGCTTCTCACCATCTCCTACTGCTCATTATTTCGATGAGGATAACCCCGACGGTGCTTGGGCCCAACGAACAGGTACCCAAAGAAACAAATTACATCAGCTACTTTACGGCCGCATTCGCAAAACCCTGGCTTTTCAAAGGCCTCTCAAAATTAAGCTCCCGGATAATCAAGAACGCATTTTGCTACTCATATACACTGTAATTACATTGTGGTGATTTTAGAAAAGTATCAAGCAAAATACCACCAGTTTACAACCTGAACATGATGAATTTTAGATTCAAAAAGATAAAGCTTTTTCTATTTATAACGCTTCTGCTACCTCTTTCGGCTTTCAGCCAGATTACGCTGCCAAAACTCATTAGCGATGGCATGGTTCTTCAACGAAACACGGATGTCAAAATATGGGGCTGGGCTGATCCCGGTGAAACGATTGCGATCGATTTTAAGGACTCCTCCTACAATACAACGACCAATGAAAATGGACGATGGGAGGTTACACTTTCAGATCTGGAAGCCGGTGGCCCCTACACCATGACATTAAAAGCCAGTAACACGGTAACAATCAGAGATATTATGGTCGGCGATGTCTGGATTGCCTCAGGCCAGTCCAATATGGAACTCCCCATGAGCAGGGTCCGCCCGATGTATGAAAAGGAAATTGCAAACGCACAGAACAATGCGATCCGCTATTTCGATGTACCGAATACATACAATTTTGACCGGCCACAACGACAGCTATCCTCGGGCAGCTGGGAAAAAACGACGCCCGAGACGGTGCCCAATTTTTCTGCTGTGGCTTACTTTTTTGCGTCAAAACTTAATGATAAATATGGGGTTCCTGTTGGTATCATCAACTCCAGCCTTGGGGGGTCGCCGGCAGAGGCCTGGATCAGTGAGGGAACCCTTCAACAACAATTCCCGGAATACTATAATGAGGCTCAGCTCTACAAGGACAGTGCACTGGTCAACAAAATACAGGTCAGTGATAACGCCCGGAGACAGGCCTGGTATCGCCAGCTTAATAATCAGGACAATGGATACGACAATCCGGAGACTCCGTGGTACAAAGCCGATCTGAACACATCTGATTGGTCTACGACGGATATTCCCGGTTTTTGGGCAAATACTGAACTTGGCAGTCTCGATGGTGTAGTCTGGTTCAGAAAAGAGGTTGATATCCCGTCAGAAATGGCGGGCAAACGTGTACAGCTCAATCTGGGTCGGATTGTGGATGCCGACTCCGTATTCGTTAATGGGACCTTTGTCGGCACCACCAGCTACCAATATCCGCCGCGCTGGTACAAGGTGCCGGCTGGTGTCCTTAAAGAGGGAACCAATACTATTGCAATCCGCGTGATCAATGAGCGGGGCAACGGAGGCTTTTTCCCGGATAAGGAGTACAAAGTCACGGACGGAGAACAAACAATCGATCTGAAAGGAGAATGGAAGTACAAAACCGGCGCGTCTATGCCTCCTCTTGAATCCCAGACGTTTATACGGTGGATGCCGGTAGGGCTGCATAATGCTATGATCGCTCCACTGTTAGACTACCGGATGAAAGGCGTTATATGGTACCAGGGAGAGTCGAACACCTACCGCCCGGCCGAGTATGAACGCCTGTTTTCCACGATGATCAAAGACTGGCGGAACAAGTGGAATCAGGGTACATTTCCGTTTCTATATGTACAGCTTGCTAACTTCATGAAGGCAAGCAGCCAGCCATCCGAAAGTAACTGGGCACGCCTCCGGGAATCACAACTGAAGACTCTTTCCATTCCCAAAACCGGTATGGCCGTAACTATCGACGTAGGTGAGTGGAACGATATCCATCCACTTGAGAAAAAACCGGTGGGTAATCGCCTTGCACTGGCCGCCCGAAAAATTGCTTACGGGGAAGATATCGTGTATTCAGGACCAATATACAAGTCCATGGAAATCAAAAATGACAGAATTATCCTTAACTTCGATCATACCGGCAGCGGCTTAATGGCAAAAGGAGGAAACGAACTCAAACGATTCGCGATTGCCGGGCCAGACAGCAACTTTGTGTGGGCCAATGCCAAAGTGATCAGTGACAGCAAAATTGCAGTATGGAGTGATAAAGTTGAAAACCCGGTTGCTGTACGATATGCCTGGGCTGACAATCCCGAAGGAGCCAATCTTTACAACAAAGAAGGATTGCCTGCCTCACCATTCCGGACAGATAACTGGCCTGCAACAGAGTGATCATTTAGTCAACTGTCAATCAAATCATAAAGAAAAGGGGGCACTTGCTGATGCAAATGCCCCCTTTCTTATTCAACAAGTTAATACCGGGCTATTAAAATCGTGCTATATGATGTGTTTCTTCCAACTCCTTGTAGTATTCCAGTGAGTGTTCCGGTTTTTCATATCCATCGGGAATAGGTTGGTCAGCGAAAGTCTGGAAATAGAGTACACAGGCATCGCGCCACCAGATGGCATCCTCTTCCTGGATTTCCAGCAGTGCTTCCACATGGTTATACCGCTGCTGGTCAATCCGACCCTCCACAGATGCCCACTTCTTTTGCATTTCCCGCACTTGTTCCACCCCCTGGTAATAGCGGTGAACCAGCTCCTGCCACAGGGTACGTCCCGTTGACATTTTATGCTCCCAGCTCACATGGTGAAACCACAGCAGGTAGTCTTCTGGGGTGTCTTCCAGCTCATCGAACTTTTCTGTGACTTCCGGGTGGTACTGTTCAATCGCGTTGGATCCTGTTTCGGTACGATCAAACCCGATACCGGCAGAATCCGCCTTGTGATAATAAACGGCAGTCCAGTCTGGCCGGGGCATTTGTGATGTCCACGGTGCCGGCCCATAATGATGGCCCTGAGCACAAAGGTGCGTTAGTCCGAGCGGTGTGCGATAATGTACACCGGCTTCCCGCGACATCATCATGATATCCTTAACCGTTTTTACAAAATCGGGATTATGTGTAAAAGTCATTCGTATCCATTCATCGGCTATTCCACCGGCAGTCTGGGTGTGATCCCATGCCAGCCGACCAAATACATACCAGTTGGCCTGTCCAAAAGGATGTCCGGTCCAGTTGCGATTGGTTCCGGTGTTTGCCACACCTGATATTCCGGTATGCTCGTATTCGAATATTTCTCCGTCAATAACTTTTGCAACAGTTGAACCCTCCCCTTTGGCATACGTATCAGCGTTAAGAGCTTCGGTATAGAGCGGTCCAAGATACGCCAG
>JBEPXS010000203.1:0-6612 GCA_041641755.1 Balneolaceae bacterium | reverse complement strand
GAAAAACTGATAGGATGTGATAACCTCTCCTTCCGGTGTAACCCCGATATTTCGGGTTCCTTGCAGTGAATCGTAGGCCTCATCTACAGAGTCAAAAACAAGTACATTACCCAGCAAAAGACCTTTAAGGCTATCAAATTTTTTATCCGCTTCAACCTGGTGGTAAAGTGCTCCATCAACTATTTTATGGCTGTTGACAAGTTGATTGAGCGGAATAAAAGTAGCACGTCCCTTGTTTTGTTCTTTGAGGATGGCAGCGGCGCGGCGAGCTTCATCAAGTGAATCTACAACTACAAAGTTGAGAGCATCGCCAAGTACGCTTTCAAGGGCAATTGAGTGTTGCTCATCAGTCGAAAATATATTGGAGACAACCTCCAACAGGCTGAATTGATCCTGTTTTTCCTCAATCAGGTATTGTACGCTTGAGGGGAAAGCTTCGTTGGAATTAGCAATATCCCGCAACAGATTGATTTCGGATCGAAACGAATCGAGAGTACTTTTATGGCTTCGAATCTGGTCTTTTAGTTCGTCTCGCTGCTGACTGAGGTCTTCCCGCTGCTCTCGTGCTTCAGTTATTAATTCTTCTTTTTTATCGCGCTGTATCCGGGCTTGTTCGGCCTGTTCTTTTAGCGTGTTTCGTTCCTCTTCCAGCTCTTCGATCTGTTTCTGCAGATCAGAAATTTCTCTGGCTATGCGATCCAGATCTTCTTCGGTATTTTCAAGTCGCGATTCAATACGAATGCGTTTATTCTGTAGTTCGTTGAGCTTTCGGTTGGTCTCACTTTGTTCCTCTTCAAGGCTGTTAAGCTCATTCCGTTCCGAACTGAATTTTTGCTGAATATCAGCGTATCGTTCTTTTGAGTCGGAAAGGTTGTGATCCGCCCGATCTAAATCCTCATAGAACGACTCCAGTTTTTTATTGGTGCTTTCAAAGATATCACGCAGTTCCTCAAGATCTTTTTCAGCTTGTTCAATATCTTTGGAGTACTGTTCAATAACCCCTTTCTCATTGCTGATCTTTTCGCGGGTAATCTGTAGTTCGGTTTCGGCATCACGAATCTTGCTCTGAAGCTGAGTTACACGTCGTTGGGCTTCAGCTTGATTACGCTCCTTTTCATTTAGTTTGTTCCTGGCATTTTCTTCACCTTCCTCAAGCTCTTCCAACTTATTGTGGATCTGCTTCTTTTCCTTGTCCGCATTTTGGATGCGTTCCTTAAGAGGTTCCAGCTCCTCCTTGATATTCTGGAACTGGTGTTTGCTGAGGGCCTTGTCTAAATGTTCCAGCTCTTCGCGATATTTCTTGGCCTTTTGAGCCCGTTCAGCCTGTCGCTCCAGAGAGCGGGTATTTTTGCGAACTTCAACCAGGATATCTTCTACCCGCTGGAGATCTTTCTGTGTGCTTTCCAGTTTTCGAAAGGTCTTCTTTCGTCGTTCCTTGTAGCTGGTTACCCCGGCTGCCTCTTCAAACAGGTGGCGCCGGTCGTTTTTGTCGTTTAGGATCTCTTCCACCATTTTGAGCTCGATCACAGAATAGGCATCCGAGCCCATGCCGGTATCCATAAAAAGTTCGTTAATGTCCTTCAGCCTGCAGGTGGTACCATTAATCAGGTATTCGCTTTCTCCAGAGCGGTACAGCCGCCGCGTAATGGTAACTTCACTGTATTCTGTTGGCAGCAGTCCTTTGTTGTTAACGAATGTGAGGGAGACTTCCGCCATCCCCAGTGCATTCTTTTGGGCGGTACCATTAAAGATGACATTGGCCATCGTGGAAGAGCGAAGAAGGGTGGGACGCTGCTCTCCCAGTACCCATCGCATAGAATCTACAATATTGGATTTTCCGCACCCATTGGGACCGACGATAGCGGTGATACCACTGTCGAATTTTACCTTTGTTTTGTAGGCAAAACTTTTAAATCCCTGTAGCTCAAGTTCGGATATATACATGCGTTATATGAAACAAGTGACAAAAAACAAATTCCAAATACTCCCTCGTGTTCTGCTTTAGTATCAAAAAATAACTAGCAAACTGTTTGAATCCTGGAATGTTGTAATCTGAGGAATTAAACTAAACTGTTCGTATTTCTTCTTCTTTTTTTTCGAGGAGCTTGTCAATATTATCGGTGTGCTTATCGGTGATGCTTTGAACCTCTTCTTCTGCTTCATAGAGTGCATCTTCAGAGAGAGATTCGTTTTTCACAGTCTTCTTAATTTCATCGTTAGCTTCGCGGCGTGTGTTACGGATACTGATCCGTGCATCTTCAGCAATTTCACCACAACGTTTTACCAGTTCCTCCCGCCGTTCCTCGGTGAGCATCGGGAGGGGTATCCGGATGATATTACCATCATTGTTTGGATTTAGCCCTAATCCCGCAGACATAATAGCTTTTTCAATATCTTCGAGAGCCGATTTGTCATATGGTTGCACGGTCAAGAGTCGAGCCTCCGGTGCATTGACGTTGGCTAACTGATTAAGAGGGGTTTTACTGCCGTAATAATCTACTTTTACGCCATCCAGCAATGATGGTTTGGCTGTACCCGCCCGTACATGAGAGAGTTCATTCTTAAAGAACTTTACTGTTTCGTCCATCTGTTGGTTGGCATCGTCAATGATCGATTGTAGCTCCTGAGGTATCATAATATACTCTCGTATAATATTAATGTTGATTGGTGTTGCCTGCCGATACAAAGCCAGCTAGGGGAATTTAAAAAAACTGGGTCTTTTACCAAACTATTGTCAGCTCATCAGCTATTATCAGGCTGGTATCGATTCCCTTTCCCTCAAATTATTATTAACCAGATTTAGATCCTGTTTACAGCAGGATCCGTTACTCATTATCCCAAACTACTTTTGTTCCAACAGCTTGATCACCAACGACTACTTTTTTAAGATTCCCCGGTACATTCATATTAAATACTATGATCGGGGTATGGTTTTCGCGGCAGAGGGTAAAGGCGGTCAGATCCATGATATCCAATCTTCGTTCGAGGACTTCCTCCCCTGTAATTTCAGGAAATTTTTCAGCATCCGGGTTTACCTCCGGATCGGAGTCGAAGATGCCATCAACCCGTGTCCCTTTAAGGATGACATCCGCTTCCACTTCTATGGCTCTCAGTGAAGCGGCAGTATCGGTGGTGAAGTAGGGGTTGCCGGTACCTGCTCCGAAAATAACCACACGACCTTTTTCCAGGTGCCGGACAGCGCGGCGGCGAATGTAGGGCTCAGCGATCTCTTCCATCCGAATCGCCGACATCAGGCGGGTGTACACTCCAAGACGCTCCAAAGAATCCTGCAGGGCCATACTGTTAATCATTGTGGCAAAGATCGGACGAGCGTCGTGGAGAACACGATCCATCCCTTCGGTGGCTCCCTTTACGCCACGGAAAATATTACCACCTCCTATTACGACACATATTTCAATATCTGAAGAATGCAGGGCTTTAATCTCTTCGGCATATTGAGACAAAATATTTCCGTCAATGCCGTGTCCCTGTTCACCCAGGAGTGCTTCCCCGCTTAACTTAAGTAGTATACGATTATACTTTTTTGCCACTGTGCTGAATTTAGTTTTTAAAATCGTTTATATATAAAAAAAAGGTTACCAAATTGGTAACCTTTTTTAAGAAAATAATTGGCTTAGGAACTTTCGCCCAGCTGTAATCGGCGGAACGATTTTACCAGGGGAGCCTCATTTTGTTCCAGGTAATCCTGGACTGAAACGCTGTTGTCCTTAACAAATTTCTGCTCCAACAGGACGTGTTCTTCGTAGAAACGCCGCAGTTTCCCTTGAGCGGCTTTTTCCGCGATCTCTTCCGGCTTACCTTCGTTAAGCAGTTGATCTTTGGCGATCTCCAGCTCTTTTTCCACTACGGTACTGTCAACGCTTTCCCGATTTACAGCAATCGGTTTCATTGCGGCAACCTGCATAGCCACATCTTTGGCAACATCCCGGTCGTCAATATTTCCTTCAAATTCTACCAAGACACCAAGCTGGTTGCCAGGATGGATATAAGAAACGAGTTCACCGTCAGATTTGATAAGTACGACACGCGCAATCTCAATTTTTTCGCCGATTTTGCCGATCATATCTTTAAGGTGATCAGCTACAGTCAGATCGTCAATTTTAGTTTCGAGCAGTTCGTCTACCGTTTCGATCTCTTCTTCGAAGACCAGGTTTACAAATGATTCAGCCCGATCCTGGAAATCTTCATTTCGTGCTACAAAGTCGGTTTCGCAATTAATTTCCAGTGCAGCCGCTTTAGTCCCGTCGTCACTGACTCGGGTGACGATCAGACCTTGGTCAGCTTCGCGATCGGCCCGTTTTTCAGAAAGTTTTTGTCCTTTTTTACGAAGTATCTCGACGGCGCGTTCAAAGTCGCCATCAGCTTCTTCCAGAGCTTTTTTGCAGTCCATCATGCCCGCTCCGGTTTGGTCTCGTAGTTTTTTTACATCAGATGCAGAAATACTCATGTCTGTTCAGAATATTAATTGTTGGGATTTTGTCTTTTTAGCGATGAAACCCGAAGCAGAATGATAATTATTCCTCTTCGTCCTCAGCACTGGCCTCAACCTCAGTTTCGTTCTTCTCTTCTCCGGCCTCTTCCGAATCAGAATCGGAGGATTTCCTTCGACGGCTGCGACGTTTTGGCTGCGCCTTTTCAGCTTTTTTAGCTTCTTCAGCAGCTTGTTCAAGCAGTTCTTCCTCATTTTGAGCCTCGCGTTCAGCGTTGCCTTCTATGATAGCATCCGCTACTGCAGAAGTAATCAGTTGAATAGTACGGGCGGAATCATCATTGCATGGTACGATATAGTCAGGAATATCGGGATCACTGTTGGTATCAGCCATAGCCACAATAGGAATATGAAGCTTGACTGCCTCTTTGACCGCAATATTTTCTTTGATCGTATCTACAATAAATACAGCGCCGGGCAGGTGATTCATGTTGGCAATACCGCCAAGGGTTTGCTCAAGTTTATCCTGCTCACGTTCCAGCATCAGGGCTTCTTTCTTGGTCAGCTCCTCGAATGTACCGTCTTTACTCATTCGTTCGATCTCTTCCATCCGTCCGATACTCTTCTTGACGGTAGAGAAGTTTGTGAGCATACCGCCCAGCCAGCGATGCGTTACGTAGGGCATGCCGCTACGTATCGCTTCGGTTTTTACGATATCCTGTGCTTGTTTTTTAGTCCCTACAAACAGAATGGTTTTACCAGCGCGGGCAAGTTTACTTACCTCTTCGAGCGCATTTTGCAGGTACTTTTCAGTCTTTTTCAGGTCAATGATGTGAATCCCGTTGCGTTCCATAAAGATGAATTCCTTCATCTTGGGATTCCATCGGCGGGTTAGGT
Source organism: Balneolaceae bacterium (assembly GCA_041641755.1). Taxonomy (GTDB): domain Bacteria; phylum Bacteroidota; class Rhodothermia; order Balneolales; family Balneolaceae; genus JAMQKA01. Next base: position 1,265 of record JBEPXS010000203.1, on the reverse strand, counting down.
GGCCGAAATGGGCCCCTGATTTCAATAGTTCTTCTAGATTGGGTGCAGTTGGCATATATGTGATTTCTATTTGAGTTAATCCTCTACACAGGTCGTCCCTGGCGCTAACCCATCCTCGAAAGCTTTCGGGATGAGCACTCGGCGCACTAAGTCTCTGTGTATGTGTGATTGATTGTACTTAGTTATTCATTATCCGGTATCAGCTGTTGCTGTTGATTCAATCTTGGCTACCGCTCTGTAAACGGCAGCTTGCTAATAGCGAATAAACAAAAGAGTCGAAAAATTAACGCTTGGAGAACTGGAATTTCTTACGGGCACCAGGTTGACCGTACTTCTTACGCTCTACCATACGATCGTCACGTGTCAACAGATCATGATCTTTCAGTATAGAGTGAAGCTCCTCGTCATGATCATCAAGAGCACGGGCCAAAGCGAGCTGAATTGCTCCGGACTGGCCGGTCATTCCACCGCCGCGTACCGTAACTTTAATATCGAACGTATCATCGTGTTCGGTCAATTCCAGAGGAAAAACCGCCAGGTTTCGGTGAGCCCGTGTATGGAAATAATCTTCAAGTTCGCGCCCGTTTACGACAAACTCTCCATTGCCCGGTTGAATATAGAGCCGGGCCGTTGAGGTTTTACGTCTTCCAATAAAATTCTTCTGAGCCATAGTTCTATTTAGCTGTCAAGTTCGATTTTTTCAGGTTGCTGGGCTGTATGCGGATGCACGGAACCTGCATAAACCCGCAGGTTGGTGAGTAGCTTGCTCCCCAGGCGATTCTTCGGAAGCATCCCTTTTACAGCATTTTTCACTAAAAAGGTAGGATCCTTCTCCAGGTATTCCTCAGCAGTTGTAAAGCGTTCCCCACCGGGATATTCCGTATGGCGGAAGTACTCTTTGTTCTGCAGTTTCTTACCGGTAAGCTTAACCTTTTCAGCATTGATGACAATAACATTGTCGCCGGTATCCATATGAGGTGTAAACTCCGGCTTGTGCTTGCCGCGTAAAATGGTTGCTGCTTTACTGCTCAAACGCCCCAGGGGTTGATCTTCTGCATCCAGCAGAACCCAATTCTTTTCAATATCACTGGGCTTGGCAGTGTATGTTTTAAAACTATTTGTGTCCACAGTAATTCCAGATTATAATTGCTTTTTTGTGAAGTCTCGAAAAATAGGCTTCTTAAAAACAATTTGCAATCAAAAAATGAAATGAAAAATGTATCTCCGAATCGCAAGAAATATGTTTTGTGATTATTGAAAAATAT